>NZ_JASJXO010000025.1:0-48939 GCF_035018625.1 Subtercola sp. RTI3
CCCTTCCAGTCTTCAAGCGGAAGTCAGGCGAGAGAGATACCGCGCCAAAAACTCACAATCAAGTGCCTGCGCCCCTATCGTGTCATTTATGTCGAATCGTGGGCTGACCCCAACATCGTCGTGCCCAGCACCGTGATCATCGAAAGGATGGGGTTCGGCAGAGCCCCGGTCGGATCGTTCGCACCGCACACCGACGCGGCCTATGCCTACAGCGAACTCTGGGTACGCATCCAGTCGATGATCAAAGCCCGGCAACGGAAACACAAACACTGAATGGCCAGCCCCGTCTCACGTATCTGAATGGCATACCGAACGACTACCTCCGATCGCGCGATCGACGGTGCCCGGTTCGGTACTCACAGCGCCCGAGACCGCCGAGACCTGAGCTTCTCGGTAACCAGTCACGTCGTGTGGATAGCCAACCCCACACCGCGCGCTGTTCGCGACCGACGGAAGTAACCCTTCCACGACCCCTGGTGGATCCGGGAGATGCGGCTGCGACGAGTACGAGTCAGCGTCACAGTGGACGCACGGCCTGCTTTTCCGTCGACTCCGCGACCGCGTGGCGGACTTGGGGCTTTCGCGCAAGCGAAAAGTCCGCCAAGCTGAGCAGGTCGCAGTCACCTGAGCTGCGAGCCGTCTTGGCGGCCAACTCTACGAGAGAGTTCCCCTCCAATGACCCGACAGATATCCGTGTCCTTCGCGCCTGCGCGCGGTGCGGCACGTGCCCTGCACACCGCCGCAAAGAAGTCCCTCCTCGCACGCGCCGCGCTCGTGGTTCCCACGACGGTGGCGCTCAGCCTTGTCGTGGGCGCGGTTCTGGCACCCGCCGCCTCGGCCGCGCCGGTGGCCACCGCTGCTGCTGCATCCGCCACCACCGTCACCGCCGCCGGCCCGACCGCAACTCTCGGCAGCGACGTGCCCACGCTAGGCGCTCCGGGCAACGGCGTGAAGCTCGAGGTGCGTGTGGCTCCGTCGACCACGGACGCCGACAAGCAGACGTATTTCTCCACGAACGTCGCGGTCTACAGCGACGGCCGGGTGAAGTTCATCAGCAATGGAAAGTGCCTTGACACCTGGGCTGCGAACGGCTTCCAGCCCCTCCGTGAGGTCGGGATCTTTCAGGACTGCATCGAAAATCCGTCGCAGGCTTACTACTTCGTGCCCGCGAGCACGCGGCCGAGCGCCGCCGCCAACATCGGGGCCGACGATCGCTGGTTCTACATCGTCTCGCAGAGCGGAAACAAGTGTTTCAGCAGCAAGAACCATGGCCTCAGCCCGATCGATGACTTCGGTGCACGCCTCGCGCCGTGCGAGGCCGGCAATACCTCCCAACAGTTCCGTATCATCAACGACGCCCCCGATGCTCTCGGAATCAATCGGCAGTGGGAGAACATCCTCGGTCTCGCGCTGCAGTATGCAACCAATCATTGCGCCTCGTACACCGGTCCCGACGAGACCTCTCCCTGCGCCGTGAGCACCGGCACCAGCATCGACACGGCGACGTGGTCTGCCGCCGGCAGCCAGGCGGCGAGGGCCCTCGGCGTCCTCACCACACGCAGCGCCGGCTGCGGCACCATCGACCAGACCTCGTTGCCCACCATGCACAACGCCACCAGCAACCCCATCCCGGTCGCCCTCACCACCTCGGGCTCCTATTCGCACCAGACAACGGTCGGCGACACAGAGACGACGGGTGCGAGTTTCAGTTACCAGCAAGGCCTCAAGGACGTCTGGTCGGCATCCGGCAGCCTCTCCTTTTCGTGGGCGCACCAGGAAGTGACGGTCAACACCTCAACGCAGAACAACTCAACGACGGTCAACCCGACGGTTCAGCCGGGGGACTGGCTAATGGGAACCTGGGAGAGCCAGGTCCTGCAGTTCACCGGCTTTTGGAAGCTCGGAGTAGACGCGCCGTCGACATCGCCCGGCAGCCTCACGTGGTACATCCCGGCGACGAGCATCCTGCCCGCCGCACTCACCAGCACCAAGTCGAACCCCCTCACCTTCACGCCCGTCACCTCGCACTCTCAGAAGGACTGCGACGCCGGCCCGCCCTCGATCAACACCGCGCCGCCGACGCTCGGGAGCACTCCCGACTGCAGCGCACCGGCCGTAGCTCGCGTGCGCACCACGGTCTACGCCTGCCCCGGCACCTGGGCCACCCCGGGCATCAACCCCGAGCTGCGCTACGCGTACCAGTGGTACACGATCCCGCAGGGCAGCAATACGCCCAGCATGATCCCGGGCGCCACCGCGAGTTCGTACACCGTGAGCGAGCAAGTGCTACCCGCATCGCCCGCTGTGGGCTACCTCGGCGCGATCGTGACCGAGCTCGGCCCGATCAACCGCCGGGAATCGGCACCGGCCACCACCCTCGCTACGGTGCAGCTGCAGCCGGCCGCAGTCGGAGCGTCTTCAGCGGCAACGAACTTCGTCGGCCGTGTGCCAGACGCCACTGCCGGCGAGGCCTACAGTACCGCCCTGGTAACCGATGCGGGCAGCGCCATGAAGCTCTCGAGCGACGCCGCCGATCTCAAGGGCCTGAGCATCACGGCCGACGGAGCGGTCTCGGGAACTCCGCCGGAGGCCGGCGACTACCCGTTCAGCATCACCGACACGCCTGGCGACGGGGGTCCGGTGCAGGTGGTGAACTACGTGCTGCACGTCGCGGCTCTGCCCACCGCCTTCGCGAGCTCGACTGACATTTCCGCTACGGTCGGACAGGCTGTTGCGTCAGACCTGGTGAGCTCGGACACTGCCGGACAACCGGTGAACGTCGTGGGCACCCTGCCGCCCGGCCTGAGCTTCGACGGCGAGACCGGCGAGCTCACGGGCATCCCGGTGGCTGCGGGTGTTACGCAGTTCACGGTGGAGTCGAGCTGGGCGTCAGCCGTGTTCACAGTCACCGTCGCCGATGTGGCGACGGTGCTGAGCCCGGATGCCCTTCCTGGCGGAACAGTGGGCGCCGCCTACTCGGCCGAGACGGTGTCGAGCCTCGGCAGCAACGTACAGATCGGACTGCTCGGCACCGGGCCGGCCAACGAGACGGACCCAGCAGCTCCGGCCGGACAGCTGGCCGCGCCAGACCTGAGCGCCTCCGGTCTGTCGCTGAACTCGGAAACCGGGCGGATCAGCGGCACCCCGACCGCCGCCGGCACGATCACCCTTTCGGTCGCCAACCTGAGTGAGCCTTCGACGGCGCCACAGACGAAGACCATCGTCATCGCGGCGGCCGGTGGCGGCTCAAACCCCGCGCCGAACGGGGACGGTAAGACGTCCCTCGCCGCGACCGGCTCTAGGACGGTCGAGCTCGGTCCGATCGCCCTGCTGTTGGCCGCGTTCGGTGCGGTCGCAATGATCGCTCGACGGCGACGCCGCCGGCTCGACTGAACGCAAGCTCGGCGCGTGGGAGTTTGAGGACTACCAACCCGATCGCCGCATGACCCACCTAAAACGGGGGTCGCAGACTGGTGCTTTGGCATCTGCGCTGTAAGGCAATGTTTACGTCGGCGTCACCTGCTCTCAGATCGAGTCAGCGATTCACCTTTCGACGAGGAGCCAACCGCAAAATAGTGAGACGACGCACAGCCCGCCCGGTCTTCCGGGCGGGCTGTTGTTTCCCTTGGGTTAATGCTCGTTCAGGCAGTTAATACAACGATCTGAATGTCGTCGGCGTCGCCTTTCCAAAAGAGGTCGAGAATCGCGGTGCGGATCTTTTCTGCGTCGACCCCGCCCGTACGGTCAGGAAACGACACCGTGACGGTGTGTACGGGTGCGGCGCTGTCGGTGTCTCTGCCGGTCTGGTCTTCTTCGGCGTATTGATACGTCCAGGCGATCGCGACGGCTCCGTCGGGTCCGTCGCCGTCCCTGCCGTACGCGGCGCGGTGTTCGTCCTGTCCGGGGTGCGGTGCGCGAGTGCAACGCCATTTCGTCCCGTCATAGTCGATGGTTTCGGCTCCGCACTCGGACCCGTCGAGGCTTTGGGCGGCAGTAGTGCCCCTTAAGGTGGATGCTCCTATTGTTGTCAAGCGGTGTTCGGGGTCGCGATTTGGTCCAGCGCTGCGGTGACGAGTTGTTCTAGTTGTGGGTCGGCTCGGGTGCCGATCTCGAGTCGTCGGAGGCGTTGGTAGGGGACGCCGAGTGATGCGGCGAGGATCGTGATCGGAGTGCCGGTCTGTTGGCGTCTGGTGCGCAGCTCCTGGCCGATGGATGTTTCGGGGCTGGGGCTTGTGAGTACGGCGAAGATCTCGTTCGCGATGTGTCGTTTCAGGCAGCGTCTGATGTCCCGATCAGTGAGTCCCTGGGCGCGACGTCGTTCGAAGTACGCCATTGTGCGTGGTTCACGGTGGCGCATGCGGAGTAAGACGATTCGATGAAGGGCGCTGTTGGCGTTCCGGTTCCCGCCACGCGAAAGCCGGTGCCGTACTCGCTGACCGGACGAGGCCGGTATAGGAGCGACGCCGGCCATGGCCGCGAATGCTGCTTTAGTCGTCAAGCGTTCCGGATTGTCGCCTGCCGCGATGAGGAGCGTCGCTGCTGTGACGACCCCGACGCCGCCGACGCTGAGGAGAGTTGGATTGACGTCCCGGACCAGAGCGTCGAGCTGCTGGTCGATGATGGCAATTTCTGCTGCGAGTGCGACGTGGCGAGCTGCGAGCCTTTTGAGTGTCTGACGGGCGATGTTCTCGGGGTCGATGCCGCTTCGAGGGCGGGTGCGGGCGAGTATAGGGACGAGTTTGAGGCTCGTGAGGGTGCGATAATCGCTGCGAACCGCCTCGGGCGCCGTGATGAGTAGCGAATGGATCTGGTTCATCGTCTGGGAACGGGCTTTGCCAGCTGAGTGTCGTTCGCTCATCAGGATCCGTAGCGATTCCACTTCCCCGTCGCCGCTCTTCGGGATAGCAGCATCAGTACCGGCTAGAACACTCACGGCCGCCTGGTGGGCGTCGAGCGGGTCTGATTTCCCTTTCAAACGTCGGGCCTGCCGGTTTTGCCGTGCCACCTCGACGACGGTGAAGCTACCGACGCTGAGGACTCGGGCGATGCCGGCACCGTAGGATCCGGTGCCCTCGATACCGACACGTTCGATCGCGCCGTGCGAGTTCAGGAATTCCATTATCTGCTGATAGCCGCGGCTCGTCGTCGGGAACTCGCGATCCTGAACGGATCGCCCGACGTGATCGATGATCGCGACGTGATGGGTATTCTTGTGCGTGTCGATGCCGGCAAAAAGCGCACCCGGCGGTGCGGGTGGATTGGCTCTTGCTGCGGTGGCTGGCATGCTTGTCATAGACGGATTCCCTTCCTCAGTTATGTCGTGAAACGTCACTGCGGGTCGGGTGGGCAGACAGCACAAAGGTGAGACGACTTCCCGGTCAGGCTCCTATCAAGTCATGTTCTGCCCGACCCGCAACAACTCCGGTGTCGGTGGACAGATCCACTTAAAGACAACCCTCACGGGTGTCGGTGTAACAGCGAGTCACACCGGCACAGGAGCCATATCCATCATCTCTGTGTAGCCGTGTTTCCTTCGATGTGATGGGTTAGGCGCTGAGTTCGAGGGCGGGTTGGTCGGTCACCTCGTCTCCGGTGCCAGCGATGAGGGTGAGGCGGGATTTGGCGAGGATGTCGAGGCCGAGGTAGCGGCGCCCTTCAGCCCATTCGTCGGTTTGTTCGGCAAGGACCGCGCCGACGAGGCGGATGATCGCGTCCCGGTTGGGGAAGATTCCCACGGAGTCGGTGCGGCGGCGGATCTCCCGGTTCAGGCGCTCGTTCGGGTTGTTCGACCAGATCTGCTGCCAGAGCCCGTCCGGGAACGTCGTGAACGCGAGGATGTCCGCTCTGGCGGCGTCGAGGTGTTCGTGGGCGTCGGGGAGTTTGCCCTCGACGTAGTCCAACACTCGGTCGAATTGGGCGTGGACCGAGGCTTCGTCGGGTTGGTCGTAAACCGAGTGGAGCATCGCTTTGACGGCCGGCCACATGGTCTTCGGTGTCACTCCCATCAGGTTCGCCGAATAGTGGGTGCGGCAGCGCTGCCAGCTGGCGCCGGGCAGGTTCGCGGCGATCGCTTCGACCAAGCCCCGGTGGGCGTCGGAGGTGACCAGACGAACCCCGGAGAGGCCTCGCGCGACGAGGTCGGCGAAGAACGTGTTCCACGCCGCCCCGGTCTCGCTCGTGGCGACCTTCAGCCCGAGCACTTCCCGGCGCCCGTCGGCGTTGACTCCTGTTGCCACCAGAACAACAGCGTTGATGACGCGGCCGCCCTCACGGACCTTCATCGTGAGTGCATCAGCGGCGACGAATGTGAACGGGCCGGCGTCTCCCAGGGGGCGGTGTCGGAACTGATCAACGTGCCCGTCAAGGTCGGATGCCATCCGGGAGACCTGCGACTTGGACAGCGAATGGATCCCGAGCTGCTTCACCAGTTTGTCCATCCGGCGCGTCGAGACACCAGCGAGGTAGCAGTCCGCGACGACCGTGATCAGGGCAGTCTCGGCGCGCTTTCGCCGTTCAAGGAGCCACTCCGGGAAATACGTTCCCGAGCGCAGCTTCGGAACGGCAACATCGATCGTTCCGACCCGGGTATCGAGCTCGCGGTGGCGGTAACCGTTGCGCTGAGTCACACGGTCGGGGCTGGGTTTGCCCCACTCCGCACCGGCTATAGCGTCCGCGTCGGCGGAGAGGAGGGCGTTGATCATGGTCTGAAGCAAGCTGCGCATCAGATCGGGCGACGCGTCGGTCAGGGCCTCACCAAGGAGGCCAGCAGGGTCGACAATATGGGGTGCGGTCATCGTGATGACTCCGTTTCGAGGATTCGGTAGAAGGTTGACTCGAAGGATCACACGGTGGCCGCGCTCACGTCGTGAGCGACGCGGCACCCACCGGGCTACACCACGCTACGGGGCATGACCTCCCGCTCGGCATCAGTGCTGGTGCAAAGCCAAATCCATGCACCTGGAACATCCGGAAACGCACCCACAGAAGTAACTCTTGTGATCCCGCGCCCTTCCATGCGCATGAGTAATCCGCGCTCCGCCTTCGCAAGCATTGCCCAGCGCTCATCCGGTATGCGTCTCACTGAATTGACAATACTTCCCTGCATGCGTGTGCTGATGCGGAACGGCAACCGCGACAGATCTGCCTCCCCACAGCCGACCATCGAGTGGGCAACCCTTTGTCGCCGGGGAGCCAAGACAGCCTTGTTCGTATACATGCATTCTGCGCGAGGAACACTCTCTGCGCGGCGATGTTGTCCTCCGGTGTCTGTCCTTCGAATCCGGCGAGTTCTGACCGGATCGTGAAGATGTAGCGCGTCGTTGCTTGCAGAGCAGCCGTACCGCAGCCCATACCTCGGAATCGCCCGTCGAGCCTGCCTGCATCCTCGCCACAGGGCCTCAAAGCCGGCGCAACCCGCGCCTCTGGCCGATGAAATCCGCGAGTATCGCGGTGATCTCTCACGGAATAAGTTTGCGCAGGCTCGCCTCAAGTGCTGCGATCCCATCTGCGTGACTGGTGACCGGCTCATAGGCAAGGTCAGCGCGCGCCTTGGAGATGTCGAGCGTGAGGGTTTGACCGAAGAACCAACGGGCTGGGGCCGGGACGGTTGTATCAGCCTCGGCTCCGGTCACGGTGGAGACGGATCCTGTGTACCCGTAAACAGAGAGCTGTTCCTCCATGAACTCACGGAAGGACACCGGGCCGCCGTCCGCGACGAAATAGGGTTCGCCTCCCACGCCGTGCTGCCAGCCGAGAATGAGGCCCTCAACCGCGTTATCGACGTGGGTCACGGTGGCCTCGAACGCACCGCCGTCGATCCAGACGAAGGCTCCACTCGCGGCAGCAGAGGGCAGTCCTCCGATGAAGCTGCCTGGGCCCCAAACGAGCTTTGGTCGTATTGCGACAGTCGTCATCGTTTCTGAATTCGCTGCCAGCACGATCTGCTCGGCGCGCGCTTTGGTCGCGGCGTAGGCGGCCGGGGAATTCGGACGAAGCGGGGCGGTCTCATCGACGTTAAGCAGGGGGGCGCCGTCTAAGAGCACAGCCTCTGAGCTGCAATGAACGAAACGACTAACACCAGCCGTTGCCGCAGCTGCAAGCGCAGCGATTGTCCCGTAAACAGTGACCCGGTCCTGCTGCGCGCGCGGCGCCGTGACATCGGTCTCGGCAGCGAGGTGGAACAGTACGTCACTGCCGCGCACGGCATCCTGCCAGGTTGCCGGGTCAGTGAGCTCGCCATAGACCGGCTCAGCGCCGAGGGCCGCGACAACGTCCGCGGATTGTTTGCTGCGCACCAGCGCTTTCACGCTGTGACCTTCGCTGACCAGCCGCTTGGTGAGCGGGCGGCCTATGAAGCCTGACGCGCCGGTAATGAAGATGTTCGACATGGGTGATTCCTATTCTGTGGACGTGGCGGGCTTCCAGGTGGGGAAGCCATGGGTGGATTTGAGGACGGTGATGGTGGCCACTGCCATGACCGCGACCGCCGACCACAGCAGGCCTTCGGTGCCGACAATTGCGAGAAGAATGCCGCCCGCGGCCCCGCCGATGGCGATGCTGACGTTGAATACGGTGACCACCGCTGATTGGACGTCGTCGGTTCCTGCTGCTCTTGTGGCAGCGGTGATGAACAATGTCGCGCATCCACCAAACCCGAATCCCCAGGCGGCCACTCCGACATAGAGGAGCGCGGGAAGGGAACCGAAAAGACATAGGACAAGCAGGCCGCCTCCGATGGCGACGGCACTGACGATGGTGAGTGTTCGATGATAAGGCTGCAGCAAACGTCCGGTCGCCCAGACGCTCAGCAATGCCGCGACGCCGAATGTCGCCAGGACCCACTGAATCTGATCAGCCATACCCGCATCCACAATCAACGATCCGATGTAGGTGTAGACGAGGTTGTGCGCGACAAGGAATCCCGCGACCACCCACAGAACTGTGGAGACGCCCGGCTGGCGCACCATCTGTCGGAACGGTATGTGCGCGCTTTCGACCACTGGAAGGGAGGGCAAACTTACCAACGTCCAGACCGCAACAAGAACGCTGAGGACCGCCGTGAGCGCGAAGGTTGACTGCCAACCGGTGGCGGCGCCGAGAAACGTTCCGAGCGGCAACCCGATCGCGAGGGCGATTGGCGTCCCCGCCAGGGCAAGTGCCACTGCGCGACCTCGCAGCGCTGGGGGTGACACTCGAGCTGCGTATCCACCGATATTCGACCAGATAAGGCCCGCTCCGACGCCGCCGATAATCCGAGCGGCGAGAATCAGCACGTAATTCGTGGATACCACTGGGACAAGGTTGCAGATCGCAAACGCTACGAGGGAGCCGACCAGTAGGGCCCTTCGCGAATAGCGTCGAAGAAGCGCGTTGAGTGGGATCGCGGTCAGCGCTGTGGCGATCGCATAGACAGTAATGATCTGTCCCGCCGCGGACTCGGATACCCGGAGACTGCGAGCAATCTCGGGAAGGAGCCCGGCGGGCACGGTCTCATTCAAGATCCCCAAGAAGCCGGCTGCAAAGAGAGGCAGCACTGTTGCCACGGGCAACCGATCGATGGTGCTAGTCAGCTTTGGCTCATGAGACATTGCTTCCCTCATCCCTCTTGATCGGCTGAACCGTAATTGGCTCACCGGGTGCAGCAATCGGGTACAGGGAAGCATTCCCCTCACGGGATCGATAGTTTCGTGACCACCCGACCAAGAAATCGATGGATGCCTACCGCCTGCTCGGCAGGTGGCCCGCACCGGCTTGCCGCGTCTCCGACCCGTCGGTCCACGCGACGAAGCCCACGCATGTCGCTCGGCTCTTCGCCGAACAGCCCGTTTGGGCAGCGTGCCGGCCGACGTCATATTCCGCGTCGCCGTGGAACTTTACGGCGACGTCAAGATCGTCTCGGGTCCTGAATCGGCTCGGTGCGCAAGTCCTCTAAGAAACGCTGCGCTAAAGCATCGCCGTCGATGGGAGTGAGAACAACGAGATCCCGGACCCATGGCGGGTCCAGCGAGCGCACGGCGCCCGTGTTGCCGGAATTTAGGGCGCTGAGCGGCACAATGGCAACTCCGAGACCAGCGGCAGCTAGTTGTGCCGCCGCACTAGTGACGGCGGTGCGCGTCACAACGAGCGGCTGCACCCCGTGTTCTGACAGCGCACCATCGACTACAACGCTTAGACCATTCGAGGAGTCAAAATCCACGAATGGTTTTGCGTCAAGATCGTCGAATGTCACCGCGGTCCGATCCACCAACCATGAGTCGGCTGCCGCAACGACAACAAACTCCTCCTGCATCGCAACGACAGATGCGAATCGGTCGGGACTCGGCCCAGGCATGAATACCATGTCGACGTCATCGTCGTCGAGGAACTTGTGCAGCTCAGCGACCGCGATCGACTCGCGAAGGATGACCGATACATCGGGCCACCGCACGTGCCAACGTTGGATGACAGGCGCCAGGACCGAGACGAGGCTTTGCGCGCAGCCGATGCGCAGAACCCCGCCGAAGGAGTGAGCGGCGAGGTTCGCCGCAGCGACCACGCTCTCAGCACTTTGAAGAGCGTTCCGCGCGAATGGCACTGCGGCCCGCCCCGCGGCGGTCAACCGCACACCACGGGCCGTTCGGATCAGCAGCGTCGCACCAACCTCTCGCTCGAGTTGTGCGAGCTGGTGCGAAACAGCGGATTGGGAAGCGTACAACTGTCGCGCGGCGTCGGAGATCGACCCTGTGTCGACAATCGCGACGAAGCACTGGAGAGCTCGCATGGTGACCACATCCGCAGCCTAAGGCGTTCCACCATGCCCTGTTGGGGTGGTCTCGCATAGGTGACCGTTAAGTTTCACCGCCTCCGTCACGCCACCGGCCCTTGGTTGCCGAGGCGAGGTAATCGCATTAGTCACTTCGAGTACATACTGAGCAGATGTCAGACGTTGTTATTCGTTCCGCCACGATCGACGATGACCGCGCTCTCGCCGAACTGGATGCCACAGCGTGGCCGATCGAATTGCAGGTCACGCCGCCCCGACCAGCGACGGAGCCCTTCTTTGAGGGGCGCCGCGACGTGGGTGACGTCATCGTTGCGGAAGCGCCGGCTGGCATCGTCGGCTACGCCCATATCGTTCGACACATGGGAATCGAAGCCAACGCTCACGTGCTGCACTTGAACTCGCTCGCCGTGTCGCCGACAGCGCGCGGGTTGGGGTTGGGCGACCAGCTGGTGGAGGCAACCATTGCTGAAGCGCGCCGTCGGGGAGCACGCAAATTGGGTCTTCGTGCACTCTAACAACCCGCGAGCCATCCACATTTACGAAAAACACGGGTTTGAACTCGAGGGACGCATCCGCGAGGAGATACTGCTTCCGGACGGAAGCTACGCTGACGACGTCTGGTACGCCCTTTTTCTTTGACTCAAGTGGCGAGCCCCAGAACCTGCGGCCGTTCGACGTTCGAAAGCTACAGGGCGTTACGCAGAACGCAACTGCCGCTCGATTGGCACAGTTCCTTCCACCACTACGTCGCCGGTGTGTGCAGTGGTCACCGATTCGATGAGAATGATTCCGACCTCCTCTGCCGCGACCGGGTTGTGACGGACACCCCTCGGAACGACAAAGAACTCGCCTGCCTGAATACGAACTTCGCGGTCCCCCTCGAGTTGGATACGAAGATCTCCATAAACGATCAGGAACATCTCATCTTCGTTTTCGTGGGCATGCCACACCAACTCGCCCAGTAGCTTGGCGACTTTGACGTATTGATCATTCACTCGACCGACTACTCGAGGTGTCCAGTGCTCAGACACGGCGGCAAGTTCTTCACGGACACGATTGGGCTCGAGCAGGTCCATTTCAACATTTCTCAAAGGTAAAGGGCTCGTGTGGCGCGGTGATTTCACGAAATCTAGTCGCGCAGAGGAGAGCTTTCGGATTTGAAATGTTATCTGCCTTGCCTGATTCGCCGGGCGAGACAGCAGCATGTGATGCCCAATGCACGCCGGTGTCCACATAGGATCGATCTTTCTTATGTCGACTAGTCACGGCGGCCTTCACCCGCCGTCAATCCGAATAATGGGTTGTTTTCCGAGACATCAGGAAAGAGACCGGTGGGGGAAAACCAGGCGTCTGTCACCTGTTAGCGAGAAGCGCGTTGTCGTTTGAGTGAAAGTACGCCGGTAGGAGGTCGGCGTGGTGTTGAGCGTGCGTTGGAAGTGCAGCCGCAGATTGGCCGCCGTGCCAAGCCCGGAGTCCCGTGCGACCTGGTCTATCGGAAGTTCGGTGGTCTCCAACAGTTCCCTGGCCCGGCTGACGCGGGCGCTGGCCAGCCATTTCAGAGGGGTAGTACCGGTCTCGGCGGTGAACCGGCGCATGAACGAGCGCTGTGACATTCCGGCGTGACTGGTGAGATCGGCGAGCGAAAGCGGTTGATCAACACGCTCCAGCGCCCAAGCCCGCGTGACGGCGAGAGACATTTCGTCGACGACCGGCACGAGAGCAGGTACGTACTGGGCTTGCCCCCCATCGCGATGCGCCGGGGCCACGAGACGACGTGCGATCTGGTTGGCCGCGGCTGCACCCACATCGCTACGGACAATGTGCAGACACAGGTCAATGCCACAGACCACCCCGCCCCCGGTGAGCACATCTCCCTCATCGACATAGAGCACATTCCGCTTCACGTGAACTGCCGGAAACTCTCGTTCGAGCTCATCGATGTTCTCCCAGTGCGTGGTCGCATGGAGCCCGTCCAGCACACCGGCCGCGGCTAAGGCGAACGCGCCATTACAGATTGACACGACTCGTTTGCCCCGATCGCGCGCTTCGGCCAAAGTGTCGAGCACGGCATGGGGGAGCGGCCGTCCCCCCATATCCAGACCAGGCACAATCACCGTGTCTGCAGCAAGAACCTGCTCGAGACCGCCGTCGACGGCCACGGCGAGACCGCCCGCCGTGGCCACCCGGCTAGTCACTCCGCACACCGACATCTCGTATGGGGTCTCCGGCCGGAGGCTGAAAATTTGCGCCGGGATGGCCAGCGCCATTGGAGTGACGCCGTCGAGCGCGAGCACAGCTACCTGATGAGAAGTCATGGCAACATCGTAACGGAAAGAGGCATTATTGCCACTCGTACGAAAAGTCCAGCGCGCGCACGCTGGAGGCATGTCTAAATTTGTGTCCCAGCAGAGCACCGAGCCCGCCTCCGCAGACCCCGGGAGCGACGCAACTGTTATTCAAGGCGTCCATCGTTGTGGACTCGTCCGGACGGCGCTCCCGGCGTCGATGGTTATGTCCTTCCTCGCAGCCTCGAGCGTGCCGACGCCCCTTTACGCCACATACGCGCGCGCGTTTCACTTTTCGCCCATCACCACCACCGTCGTGTTCGCTGCATATGCGATCGCCGTCTTAGTTGCCCTGCTCATCCTCGGTCGGGTATCCGACCACCTTGGCCATCGGCCCGTGCTGTTGGTCGCACTCGCAGTGCAGATAGGTGCTGCGGTCGTCCTGGCGACCGCAGGCGGAGTGGACGCCCTGCTCGTCGGCCGTGCGCTCCAAGGCATTGCTACCGGTGCTGCTCTCGGCGCGCTGGGCGCGGCGATACTTGACGCGGACCCCGTGCGAGGCGCCCTGGCGAACTCTGCCGTGCCCGGAATAGGCACCGGTCTCGGTTCGCTGGTGTCGGGAATGCTGGTCCAGTACGTCCCGGCACCCACACAGGTCGTGTACCTGGTACTCGTCGTGGTGTTCATCGCGCAGGGCATCGGTGTGGCCGTGTCGGCAGAAACAGGTAGTCGCAAGCCTGGTCTGCGCGCAGCCCTTGTTCCGAAGCTTGCCGTGCCGCGCGGGATCCGCGGGCCGGTTCTAGCGGCCGCACCCATCTTATTCGCAGTGTGGGCGCTCTCTGGGCTATATGGCTCCCTCGGCCCTGCGCTGGCCAGACAGCTGACTGGGTCGGCGTCTGCTCTCCTCGGTGGACTGCCCTTCTCCGTGCTGGCGATCATCTCGTCGCTCACCGCGATCGCGCTCAGCCGAGTCTCACCCCGGGCAGTGATGCTGTGCGGAATCACAGGCACCGTTGTCGCTGCAGCAAGCGCATTGGCCGCTGTCGAATTGTCCTCGCCGGCCGGATTCTTCGCCAGCATCGTCCTAGCAGGTATCGGATTCGGCGCCGGACTCCAAGGTGCCTTTCGCACCGTGATGCCCCAAACAGCACCCCAAGACCGAGCCGGCGTACTATCCATTCTTTACATCGTCTCCTATTGCGGCATGGGGATCCCCGCGATCATCGCCGGAGTCCTTGTTGTCAACGGCGGTGGGCTAATCAGCTCCGCTCGCGACTACGCCCTGTGCCTTATCTCCCTCGCCGTCGTGGCGCTGGTGGGACTACTTCTGACGACCCGTTCCCACTACCAGCGCAAGGACACTCCTCCGGTCGCCTGACGGAAAGCCGCCCTATGCGGGCCAAGAAATCCCGCCGCAAATGCATTCGACGTGTTCACGGCGATTGCACTTCTGGGCATAAGCCCTCAACCAACCGAATGGAGCAAGCATGAATTACATCGATCTCAGTGGCCTTAGGGTGCGCATCGACCAAGGTGTGGCCTACGTCACGATCGACAATCCACCGCTGAATCTGCTCGATGGCATTCTCTTGCCGTCGTTGCGACGATTCGTTTGGGCTGTCCGTGAAGACATAGACGTCCGCGTGATTGTCTTCGAAAGTGCCGACCCCGAGTTCTTCATAGCGCATGGGGACATGCGCTTCATTACCGAGCCGGCATCAGTGATGGCCGCAACCGATGCCGTGCTGGCCGCTGCGCCCGATGTTCCGGTGCCTGCAACCCTCAACATGATGGCGGCCGTGCATGAGGAAATCCGAGCCCTTCCGCAACTGACTATCGGCAAGATCGCCGGATTCGCGCGCGGAGGCGGCAACGAACTCTTGATGGCTCTCGACATGAGATTTGCGGCGATCGGAAAATCCGGTCAAGCACAGCCGGAGGCGCTGATGGGAATCATTCCCGGCGGCGGCGGTACCCAGTACATGACTGCTCTCATAGGCCGCGCCCGCGCTCTGGAACTCATTCTCGGTGCCGAGTTGGTCGATGCTGAGTTGGCAGAGAAGTATGGTCTCGTCAATCGTGCTTTGCCCGCTTCTGACCTGGATTCCTTCGTCGGCGAACTCGCGTTACGAATCGCGAGTCTCCGGCCGGGGATCATTGCGGCCGCCAAAACGGCAGTTGGTGCCTCACGCACACCGATCAGCGTCGAAGGGTTAAGCATCGAGAACAAGGCCTCGATGAGCCTCTTCACCTCCGATTCAGCCAACCTCGCCCAGCAACAGCTTCGTGCCGGGGTTCAAACACGGGAGGGAGAACGCGACCTCGAAGGACTCCTCCTCGGCATGAAGCGCTCCTGAAGTCGATCGAAAGACGGCTCGCTCTCTTACTGCGCTGACGCTAGCCGCGAAGTGATTCCAGGCCAATTGCAAGAACGCTGAGCAGTGCTACAAACGACTCGTCCAGGGGCTGCTCGGGTGCTGATTCCCATCTCACGCCAAAAGCTCGATTGATGAGTTCCGGTCGAAGGCTGACCAAGGTTGGGTACAGTTCGGCGTCGGCGTCGGTGATGGCGAGCCGAGTGGCCGTTTTCCAGCTGGCGAGGTCGTCGGTGGAAGGCCCTGCAACTTCCATGCCGATGAAGCCCAGCACTGCACCAACATATGCGTTGTATGCCAAAGCAGCGCTGGATGGCCGAAATCCGGCCCGTATAAGAGCTGCGAGCACGGGCTCGACCAGATGGAATTCTCCGCTGTTGCTTGAAAGTATCTCGCCCGTGATGAGAGGCGCGGCATGGGGATGTGCGTGCATCACGCCACGGATCCGTTCAGCGAATGCCCGCAGCCAGGCCTGCCATTGCAGCGTCGAGTCGGGTGTCCTAACTTGGGACAAGACGTGGTTGCTTACCTCAGCGAGCAAAGTTTCGCGGCTGTCGATATGCCAGTAGAGCGCGTTCGTCGCGACTCCGAGGCGCCGACCGAGGTTTCGCATGCTGAATGCAGCGAGCCCTTCTTCATCGATATAGACCAGCGCTGCTTCAACTAACGCTTGCCGGGTAAGCGAACCGCGAGCGGCTCTTGGACCAAGTTCAGATTGCACGATATTCCTTCGCGAATTTTATCTTGAGGCGAACAAGCCTCTTGTACGGTGTCCATCAACATACTGTACATCGCTGACCGAACAAGTGGGCATTGATCACCATCATGTTGCCGCGAGCAACCCAAAGCCGCATAAGCGAGGTAACGGCGGCTTCGGCGCACATCTCGGATCAGCGGTTGCGACCGGAATTGATCTGTGCAAGACTTCCTGTACGGCGTTCAGGAACAATCACTCGGGCGTATGACCTGATCGCGACATTTCTTAGCATTCCACGATGGCATGCACCAAGGCAGCCTCCATCCGATACCTGAGGACCTTCACCCTGAGCCAACTCCGGCACCGTGGAAAAGAATGCCGCTCGTGTGCACACCAGCCCTCTACGAAAGGAACCGCCATGTTTGGAACAACAATGAATCGTCACGTCGCACGAAACACCACCTTGGTCGCGATCGCTGCAACCATGCTCACTGCGGGCCTCGCCGGCTGTGCATCCTCCGGCACCGCAGCTGCTGCGGTCGCCGCACATCCGGCCGTGTCTACCACGATCAGTGTTGGGTCCGCGTCCGTCAACGTGGTGTGCGAGGGAACTCAGTCGTCGAAGCCCACGATCATCCTCTTCGCCGGAGAACCCGACCCGCTGACCCGGTTCGCCTCTCTGCAGAAGGCCCTCAGTAAGACCACCAGAGTCTGCTCCTACGACCGCCTCGGCGAAGGCAATTCCAGCAAGCCCACCGGTGCCCAAACACTCGCAGACTCCGCAGTTGTTCTCAACGGCGTGCTCCACGCCGAAAAGATCAAGGGAAAGGTCGTCGTAGTCGGGCACTCCCTCGGAGGCCTGGTTGCCGCCACGTTCGCGCACCGGTACCCCCAGCGCGTCGCGGGCGTCGTCCTGCTGGATGCCACCGCGCCTTCCGTCGTTGGATCAATCGACGCCCTGATCCCGGCGACAGCCACAGGGATTGCGGCCGGCGTCCGCCAGGAAGTTGGCGCGTTTTCCGTAGCGTCCACCAACCCCGAAATGCTCGTCTCCCACGGAGAGCCCGTCGGAACACTTGGCAACATCCCGCTGACTGTCGTTCAGCACGGCAAGCCGATCTACGCGGGAGTCCCGCTCTACGGTGCACAGCTGCAGACCATCTGGACCGCCGCACAGCACCAGCTCGCCGCTCTCTCCACCAACAGTAAGTTCGTCACCGCAACGAAGAGCGGGCACTACATCTACGAAGACCAGCAGTCGCTGGCGATCAGGCTCATCGAAAACGCGACCACCGTATAACGCGTCCCCGCCTCGACAACTATCTCCCACACGGAAGGATCCACATCCATGCAATACCGCACTCTAGGAAAAACCGGCGTCAAGGTCAGCACCCTCGCGCTCGGCACGATGAACTTCGGCAAGATCGGCAATACCACCCAAGATCAAGTCACGGCCATTATCGATGGCGCGCTCGAGGGCGGCATCAACCTCCTCGACACGGCCGACATGTACTCAGCCGGTCAGTCCGAGGAACTGGTCGGCAAAGCAATCGTGGACCGACGCGACGACATTGTCCTCGCTACCAAAGCGAACATGCCAATGGGCGACGAACGCAACCACCAGGGCAGCTCACGTCGCTGGCTCGTCACGGCGCTCGAAAACAGCCTGCGACGCCTCGGCGTCGACCACATCGACCTTTACCAGATCCACCGGTGGGACCCGGCAACCAGCGACGAGGAGACCCTGTCAGCACTGACTGACCTCCAGCGTGCCGGTAAAATCCGCTACTTCGGTTCCTCCACCTTCCCGGCCTACCGGATCGTCCAAGCACAATGGGCAGCGCACCAACACGGGCTCGGCCGATACGTGACAGAACAGCCCAGCTATTCAATCCTGCAGCGAGGCATCGAAACCCACGTGCTCCCGGTAACGGACGAATATGGAATGGGCGTTCTCGCGTGGAGTCCTCTCGCCTCGGGGTGGCTCTCTGGAGCCGTACGCGAGGGCCGCGAAGTCGCCACCAGCCGCTCGGCATTCATGCCACAAAGGTTCGACCTCACCATCCCCTCCAACCGTGCACGCATGGATGCCGTCGAAAAGTTAGCGTCCGTCGCCGAGAACGCTGGACTCAGCATGATCCAGCTAGCCCTCGCATTCGTGACCGCACACCCAGCGGTCACCAGCGCGATCATCGGTCCCCGAACACTCGAGCACTTGGGCTCCCAGCTCGCTGCCTCCGACACAGTGCTCGACCCCGACATTCTGGACGCTATTGACAGGATCGTGACACCGGGCACAGACCTTGCCGCCGATGAGAAGAACGATGCGCCGCCCGCACTACTCGACTCAGCTCTTCGCCGACGCGCGACGGCTCCGCACTAAAGTCCGGCCGGCGATCGGCCCGGCTTCAATGAAATTCAAGCTCTGGAGACACATGAAGAAAATCACCAATTCACACGAGCCGCGAGAGCGTGACTCACCGCGCTCTTTCGCGGGCCTCGCCCTCATCGGCATCGTGCTCTACCTGGCGATTGACATCGCCCTCGGGGTTCTTCGACCCGACTACAGCCTGGTGAAGAACTACGAAAGCGATTACGGCCGCGGACCATTCGCTGGGCTAATGGATGTCAACTTCATTCTTCGCGGCGTGTTATCTGTCCTCGCTGTGATCGCTCTGCGGCGCGCGGGTGTCGCCAGCCGGTCAACAGCAGTATTGATGTGGGTTTGGGCCGGGGCCTCTGCATTGCTGGCGTTCTTCCCAGATAATCCGGCCGGCTATCCACATGTAGCCACCGGCGCCATCCACCTGATCCTGGCGGGGATTGCATTTGTGACCATCGCGATCGCCACAGTGATGATTTCCTTTGCGAGAGGCCGACTCATTGGCGGCCTTATTCCACTGAGAGTTATTTCCGTGGTCGGGGTAATCGCACTCGTGCTGGTTGGCCATCCGTTCGGCTTCCCCGGATTAGTCGAACGGGTCTTCCTCGCGGCCCAACTCTGCTGGCTCGTGATCGTCCTCGCAGTCGTGATTCGAAGAAGCAGAATACGGGTTTTGGAAACGTGGGGCACCGACGCGACAGGCAACGGTTCACCCATGCGGCCCGACCTCACCGCCTCGTAAATCGCGAAGGAGCCGTAAACGGCAAGCCCGCAGGAGGCAACCTTCCACGAAACTCGCGCGGGCCAGTCGCGCGCTGACGGACGCTTTCGAGCATTCCAAATCTCACTGCAGCAACTGCGTCTGCTACCGCCCGAGAAACGCAAGGGCGAGCGTCGGCACACCAAGCCGTAAACGCTGCCCACTCCAAAACGCTGGTTGTCCGGGTCAAGCGCCAGCTGGTGAGTGAGAAACGTCAACATCATCCGATCGCATCGATCAATTCCTCCTTCGATGTGATCCCTCGACTTCGGAAGGACTCCACATGGATGCCCTAGAAAACAATGATCCACCCGGTGCTCGTCGGAACAGTCACGGTGACCTCGTGATCACAACCAACTTTTCCAGGTACCTACACCTCTGGCACGGGCTCATTCCCGAACTCGGCTTCACGGTTGCCACGTTGCCGATCGTTCTCACGTCGATGGCGATTCTCGTGACAGGAATCGCCGCTGGGATCGGCCTAGTCATCGTTTGGCTCGGCATACCAGTACTGGTCATCACCCTCCACACCGGTCGCTGGTTCAGCGCGCTAGAGCTTCGGCGCCTCGAAGCTGCAGGGCGCCCACCCATTTCCAGCCCGGATTGGCATCCTCGCCCCCGAAGGCCGGGAATTGCCGGCGGCCTGAGAAGCATCCTCTCCGACGGCCGCTACTGGACCCGAACCTTGCATGGCGCGGTGGTGAATCCCATGCTCGGCATTTGCACCTGGTCGATCGTCATCGTCTGGCTCGCAACCGCACTCGGGGGCCCCACCTACTGGTTGTGGGAGCGCTGGGTGCAAACAGATAATTCCCTTCCCTCAGCGACCCTTGCCCTGGCAGGGCTAATAGGCATCGCTACTCTCCCCGTCATTGTTCACGCGATCGTCCTCGTCCACAATTTAGTAGCCCGCAAGATGCTCGGTGAATAGCGCGTCTCGCACATTACGCCGCGATACCCTCCCGCCCACACAGCCCATGAGTCCGAAAGTCTCGCAAAGTACACCAGCTTGCAACCCGAGCCGGACACGACGACAAGTTCCAGCATGGGCCGTCACGAAACCTTCTGCCCCGGTGTAGGAACTCTTACCCAGCCATAGTCAGCCAGGATCGACCCACGAGACGGGTTTTCCCCTATATGCAAATCACCCTGCGAGGATGAGTCGATGACCAGGAACAGCCAGCGGCGACGATCGGACACCACGAAGACCGAGATCATCGGCGGCCCGGAAAAACTCGAGCTCGCCCTGCACCAATATGACGAGAGCTGGCAGGCCCACTACCTCGATCATCGGTCGCGGATCCGGGATGCGCTCGCTCATTCGAACGTGCAGGTGGAACACATCGGATCCACCTCGGTACCGGGACTGGCAGCGAAGCCGATCATTGACATCGTGCTGACCGTCGACGACATCACTGCCGAGGAGGACTACCTGACTCCGCTTCTCGCCTCCGGATACGAATTGCGGGTTCGAGAACCGGGGCATCGCCTCGTGCGCACGCCCGAACGGGATGTGCACGTACATGTATATGAACGAGGAGATCCCGCTGTCGACGACTACCTTCTCCTTCGCGATCATCTGCGCTCCATTGCCGCCGACCGCAGCCTCTACGAGAACACGAAGAGACATCTCCTCAAGAACCAGTGGGACGACATGAACGATTACGCCAACGCCAAGACCGACGTCATCCTGGCGATCAAGGCCCGCGCACGAGCGTCCCGCCCCCGATGACCCACGCAGCAGCAGGCGACAGTCGGGCCAACTACTACGCCATCGCGCGCCCCTATCTCACACGGCAATTCGCCGACGAACATGGCGGCCACAAGCAGGACCGTTACCGGGGGCGGATTCGAGCGGTCATTGCACCAGTCGAGTCTTGATCATCTCATCTGGGGTGGCGTATCCGTACCGTTTCCGTGGGCGACGGTTCAGCTGAGCTGCGACGGCGTCGAGGTCTTCTAGGTGTGATGGCGGAGTTCGGTGCCCTTCGGGAAGAATTGCCGGAGCAGCCCGTTCATATTCTCGTTGCTGCCGCGCTGCCATGGCGGGTGTGGCTGGCAGAAATAGATTGGTAACCCGATAGCTTCCGTCACGCCGCCGTGTTTGTGCATCTCGACGCCCTGGTCCCAGGTCAACGAAACACGCAGCTGCTCGGGCAGACCGCTGAAGAGCCGGATCAGTCCGTCACGGACGTGCTCGGCGCGGTGTTTCGCGTCAGGGATGTGCAGCAGCATCACTGTGCCGGTACTCCGCTCGACGAGAGTACCGATCGCTGACCCGTTTGCTTTACCGATGATCAGGTCCCTTCCTTACGCTGTTGATGTCGGAATTGTCGTAGTGTTCCGATGACCCTCGGGTGGCGGGTATGGCTTAGGTCTCCTTGCCGCTTGGACGGCTTACTGGGAATGGCCGCCCGCCGCTCGTGTGATGACTCGACCGCTGATTGAGAATTGCGACTCTGATCGTTTTGTAAGGACGTGCCGGCGCAGTTATCCGTAGGGACCACACGGGGTCAGCCCACGATTCGGCATAAATGACACGATAGGGGCGCAGGCGCTTGATTGTGAGTTCTTGGCGCGGTATCTCTCGCGCCTGACTTCCGCTTGAAGACTGGAAGGGAACACCTTTGGCGTTGGCGGCCATGGCGAGCCGTGGACAGCGTGACGACGTGGGTTCCAAGCAGGTTTTTGCACTATCTACGCAACCACACGCCCCGGAAACACGCGAGAATCGACTGGTTGCCGCTTCCAATCGTGTTGGATATTCCTTTTCGTGAGCTGACCCCTTATCTCGCGCGGCGAGGAGCAGCTCGCCGACCTGGCTGAAAAGAAGAACCTTGTCGTTGATCTCCCGGCCCGCGTCGTGGAACGCGTCGCGGTACCGGTTCTTGGCCTGATTGAAAACCCGGCCCAGGATCCGGTCATGCAACTCGATGACTTCATCAGTGACCGTGGCCTCCGACTCGATCGCTAACGCGGCAAGGGTCGCATGCCGGCGTTGCGGCTCGAACTTTGCCAAATCGCCTGCACTCATCTGTGCCCCCTCGCGAGCGAGCTTCAGGAGCCGGTTCTGCCGCACCGTCACCCGCAACCCGGGCGGTAGCCCGATTTCCCGCCAGGCACGGAGACGATCCAGATGCTCTTTCATATGCTTCGAATTCGGTTTCAGCGGAGACTGCCGTAACCAGGTCAGCTGTGTTCCTTGACCATCGGCCCGCGGACGCAGCAGCCCATCCAGGGCCCGCTTCTGCTCTGCCGTCAATGCGTCGGCCAATGTGGCGTAAACCATCCGGTTCGCGGCTGTCATTGCCGTCGACACAAGTTCATCTAACGTCCCCGCCGCGGGAAGGAGCACACCCCACGAGCGCAAGAGCTCGATAGCCGCGGCAGCAATGAGCGCCGCTTTATCCGTCTGGACAGCGATCGGCTCCAGCCCGGCCAGGAGCTCTGTCTCGATCTCCTCTGTGACTCGTCGCATCCCCAGAGCGCTCTGCAACTCGACCGCATGCTCCCGTCTGGTCTCGTCCCGACGACCATACTCGGCCCAAAGATCCTTTCGAATGCCGACCTGACTAGCGACCACCTGCAGCACTTGCGGCGCGGGCTCCGCCGTTCCCAGAGCAATTCCTGGCATCCGGACGTATGCCAGGAGCACAGCGAATCCCAATCGGTTCGCATCTCCGCGGCGGCGACGTATCAGCTCTAGCTCAGCTGACGTGAATGTGTATTCACGAGCCAACTCTTCCTCCGACTCGGGAACGGCCAGTAACCGCTCCCACTCCAACTCCGACAATGCAGTCCGACGCGGCACGGGAACCCTTCTCGAAAACGGAGGAAAACAAGAACCCCACCCCGATCCCGACACGGCCGCGAGATCACGGCGAAGTATCGTTCTCAGAATTCGTTCTCAGAATAGGATTCTCGCATCAACCGTCATTCACGGCTTTCAAGAACCAGAAACGGGTCCACCATGCTCATCGGCTACGCCCGCGTCAGCACCGCAGACCAGAACCTCGCCCTCCAACACCAATCGCTGAAAGCCGCGGGATGCGAGAAGATCTTCGACGACACCATCAGCGGAACCAAAGTCGACCGGCCGGGCCTTACGAAGGCGCTCGAGCAGCTCCGCGCCGGCGACACCCTCGTCGTCTGGAAACTCGACAGACTCGGCCGGACCGTGAAGAACCTCATCGACTTCACCGAACAACTCCACAACGACGGGATCGGGTTCCGGTCCCTGACCGATCAGATCGATACCACCACGCCGGCTGGTCGGTTCTTTTTCAACATCATGGCCTCGCTTGCTCAGATGGAACGAGAACTCACAGTCGAACGCACCCGCGCCGGTCTCGCCGCAGCCCGCGCCAAAGGTCGGGTACCCGGACGGAAACGCCTCATGACAGAGAGCAAGATCGCATCGGCGAAGAAGCTCCTCGACGGCGGTATAGCACCGACCGATGTCGCACGCGATCTCGGTGTTTCAGTGCCCACTCTCTACCGGTGGCTCCCCGCCACCAACCGCTAAGAACGCCCTACCGTACTCCCCGCTCCCTTTTCTCAAACGCCCCCTACTGGCGCAATTAGTGCACTCCGTAAATCGTGCATGCGCAGAGTACTATGCCTAGGGTTATCCAGCTAAGCCACAGGGGGAACACTCTCAGGAGGGCAAATTTCTCGTTTCGGCGCCGTGTTTTCGCGATCCGACCTGACGACGGCTTGGATCTCATCCAGACAGGCAGGCAGAGCTTCACTAGCCCAGCGATGATCAGTAAAACTCCGACTGCGAATATAGCCCAATGCGAGGCTGGCATTATTGCCTCTCAACAGATTCGCGGTGTGGGTCTGACCGGGTTCGGCGCCGACCAGTTGGCGCGCTAAGGGGAGGGTTGCGGCACGAATCAGTTACAACCATGACTTTCTCTTTCCCTTGTGGCCCGACCCAAGTTTGTGCCGTGCTGATGAGCGCGATACACGGTCGAGTCCACCGGCACCTCCTACGCGACAGCGAACCGCAATCCGCTCATTCCGGCTGCGGTTCCTTTCGCTCCCATAACTCTCCATTGGGCAAGTAAATCGGATTCTCGGGGTTCGAAATGGACCAGAACGATATACCGCCCAATATGAAGAAAGGAACTGGGTAGAAAAGAGGCATTACCGAAACTGAAAGCGCGAGGAGAACTATCCCGCCGGCCAACGAGCCACACGCCAGAACGAAACACACTCTGGCGACGACCCGCAATCGGCGACGCGATCTAAAGTGTCTCTCGACATGACGACAAACATCATCAGATTCCATCCCAACCTCCGATGCCGCCGCCGGCCCAGCCAGCCGATGCGCCGTCTATGAAGCCATTCCCAAAATTCCCGCCTGTCACTGCGGCGGCTGCGCCGGACCCAAGTCCGTTTCCCAGAGCACCACTTATAACCAATGTTCCTGCCGCTAATGCTGGCACACAACCGATCAATGCCGTGCCGACGCATATCGCCGCTGCGGCTGCGGTCAACGTCGCACCGATAATGACGGTGAACACGATGGAGCCGGCTACCGCAAGGGTCTGACGCTCGACATCGTTCCAGTCTGTCGGAGAAGCGACGAAGGTCGGGGAGCTAACCGAGATACTCGAGGACTGACCTCCTGAGAAACCTGCGTGGAACGAGTAAATTTTTGCTATCTGGGTCGCGACCGAACCGACTGTCCCCATGGTGTTGAGGCTGCTTCCGCCGCCGGTTTGGGCGTTGTGGAAGTCGCTGTAGTAGGGGTCAGCCCACGGTTCGGCATAAATGACACGGTAGGGGCGCAGGCACTTGATTGTGAGTTTTTGGCGCGGTATCTCTCTCGCCTGACTTCCGCTTGAAGACTGGAAGGGAACGCCTTTGGCGTTGGCGGCCATGGCGAGCCGTGGACAGGGCGACGACGTGGGCTCCAAGCAGGTTTTTGCACTATCCACGCAACCACACGCCCGGGAAACACGCGAGAATCGACTGGTTGCCGCTTCCAATCGTGTTGGATATTCCTTTTCGTGAGCTGACCCCTTAGTCGTTGTCGAAGTCGATGTCGGCGCCGCGTAGGGCGGCGATTGCTTGGATCGCCAGTCGTGTTCCCGTGTAACCGATCACGGCGGCGAGAATGAGTGCGATGACGGGGTCCAGCCAGTAGAGGCCGCCGGTGGCCCAGATGATGGTGCCGGCGGCGAGCACTCCGCCGGCGGCGCCGGCGTCTGCGAGGGTGTCGAGGAGTACGGATTTCATGTGGATGTCTTCGCGATGCGCGGATAGGCCAAGTGTGAAAGCTCCGGTGATCATGACGGCGAGGGTGATCAGGGCGACCACCGCCATCGGGAGGCCGAGCACGGTAGGAGATCCGTCCAGCAGTCTCAGGATCGCCTCGATCGCGACCCCGACAGTGACGGCGATCAGGATCGTAGCGTTGATGAGGGCTACGATCACGATGGGCTGGTTGGCTCCGTGGCGAACTGGGTCGCGGTCGCGTAAGGCCACCGCGACCAGGCCAAGTGCCAGCGCGACCGAGTCGGCCAAGGTGTCCCCGGCCGCGGCAAGGGCTCCGACCGAGCCGGCCTTGATGCCGGCCGTGACGAGTCCGCCGATCAGGGCAAGGTTCAGGGCGAGGACAATACCGAGTCTGCGCCGCTGGCTCAAACGAGGCGTGCCGGGGTTGGAGCTCATTTGTGGGTATGAGGTTTGAAGATTTCCACAGCCTCGCGGACGGCGTAGTACACGATGACAAGCCCGGCCAGAGGGTCGGCCCACCACCAGCCGAACAGCGTGTTCAAGGTCACGCCCAGCAGCACAGTGACGGCGAGGAGACCATCGATGAAGGTGACGTGGCCCTCGGTTTCCAGAACGGGGTTGCCGAGGGCGCGTCCGGTGCGCGTTTTTAGCGAAGCGAGGGTGAACATGGTCACGGCGGTGAATGCTGTCCAGACGATTCCGCCGATGCTGCCGGCCGGGTGATGCTGGGTGATCAACGCTACTGCCGACTGAACAAGCAGATAGACGGCTAGGGCGATGAACGCGGCACCGATGAGGCGCAGCGCGCGCCGCTGTCGTTGTTCACCGGTGCCGGAGAGTTCCCAGAGCACGACGGTGCTGGCACCGATCTCGATCAAACTATCCAGACCGAACCCTGCCAGCGCGGTCGACGACGCCGTGATTGCCAGGAAAGCGAGGATGATCACGCCGACCACGTTCCAGACCAGAGTGATCCACTCCAACAAGAACCCGCGCCGCCGCAGACGACCGACGCGATCGACCGAACTCGGAGAAGTCACCTGAACATCCTTTCAGAGCCTAGATTGGGCCGGATCACATCAGGGTGGTTTGCGAATCGACCATCCCTGACACGATAGCCGTGCCGATGGATCGCGGATCGGTGTCGGGTTACGATCGTTCATGAGACACCCCCAGCGACAGATCGCCCTCCGCGTCATTGCACGGGTCGCGGTGTAACGGTTGCCGTGCACACGCCTATGTCGGGCATTCCCCTGTTTCTGAGACGACCGGCAACTGTCATTCAGGCGCGCCGCAGACAACGCCAACGTCGGATATTGTACGAATTCACAAGCTGCCCCTATCCACGATCGCGGACCGATTCGGCATCTTCGTTTACGGACTTACACGGCCTGACGGGTCCCGAATAGTCAGCTCGGCCAGCGACATTGACATCGGCGAAGTGCTCGGGTTCAGGACCTGGTTCCCTGCGTGCCGAACCGTGCCAGATCCAGACCCGGACGCCTGTTAGATGGGTAGATGATGAACAGCCAATCTGATGCCTGGGCGGCTCGGATAGGGGCAGTGGCAGTCGACCAGCTCCGACGACGCAGACGCCAGCTTCTTGCCGGAATCGGATTCCTTATCGGGGCACTGGTCGGCGCCGCTCTCGGCTGGGTCGCATTCGTCGTGTTCGCCCCAGCCGACCCGCCGCGTTTGCTTGTCGCCGCAATTGGTTTTGCAGTAGTGCTGTCTGGGTGTTTCGGTGCGTCGAGCCTGCTTGCAGCGGCATCTATCAGACGCGCCGCGGTGACAAACGCATTCCTCGTCGTCCGTCGCGGCCGCCTCGGTGTGAGCGCAAGCGCGGTTAGCGAAGCGCTCCGCTCGATTGAGTTATTTGATGCCTGGCATTCGCAGTTGACCGCGCGTAGACCTAGGGACGAAGACCTCGCCACTCAACGCTGGACACCAAACATTCGCCGGCCGATCCTGCCCGGCCCGACTGCGCGAACGCTGCGGCTGCGCGTGCTTATTCCACTTGCACCAGGGCTTGGCATTTTCATTAGCGCCGCCCTACTCGGTGCCACCGGCACCGAGCCCACACCAGCCATATGGTTTGCCTTCTGGGCGGCAGCGGCACTCCTTTTCGCCGCGGCCAGCACAGTGGCATTTATTGCTGCGAGAAAGGGTCGCGCGGAGTTTCGAAGCGGCTACACGACCACCCTCGCTACCCGGCCACCATTTGATAACCAAATAGCCCTAGACCTCGTCGATAGCAAAACCGGTTACCTGCTTCGCTATGCGGGATCAGCGCACCTGGTGACAGCGACACTCCAAGAACGTCGACACCAGATCCGGGCGGCACACCAAAACGCCGTCCCCGACTTCCTCGCAACATGATCACAGAAAAATCCGCAATGTGAACAGTGGGCGGCCTAGGGATTTCGGACGGTGGGCCCTCTTAAACTGAGGGCGCTACTGAAAGAGAGATCTGCAGGATGACTGCATCACGACGGCGATTCAGCCTTTGCTCTGGGCGCGGTAGCGGGATGGAGTTACTCCGTGAATGCTCTTGAATTGGCGGGCGAAGTAGAACGAGTCTGCGTAGCCGGCGGCTGCTGCGACGCGCGAGATGGCCATGTTGGTTGTGTCCAGCAGTTCACGTGCTCGCGCCATGCGCAATTGAGTCTGGTATTGCAGTACCGGGTAGCCGAATTGTTTCTTGAACAGGGCCGCGAAATGCGATGGGCTCAGCTGGGCCAGGGCTGCGAGCTGAGCGACGTCGATTCTTTCATCGATGTGGTCACGAAGAAACTGGGCTGCCTGGTCGATGGAGTCGCTGCGCTCATTGCCTGGGGCTCGGTCGGATGCGAGCAGAGCCAGCAGGTGCCATGCGGCGCCGGCTGCCACGAGCAGGCTCGCAGTTGTGGTGTCGCGTTCCATCCAGTGCAGGACTTCGCCGATCAGGGCGACGATGCGGTACACGTCTGAAAGGGTGCGAACCGGAGCATTTTCGGTCATTCCTGCCGCCGCGAGAAACTCGGGCAGGTCGCGGCCGGCGACATGGAGCCACCAGAGGGTCCATGGGTCGTCGGCGTTGGCGCCGTAGGAATGCGCTTGCCCGGGAGGAAGGATGATCACGTGCCCGGCCGCGACTGCAAAACGCCCTGCGTCGGTTGAGCACCAGCCGCTGCCCTTCACGCAGACGATGATCACGGCTTGCTGGATCGGGATGCTGCGGGTTCGGCCGTGCGATTGCGCTTGGGGAAAGTACCCGCAATCGGTGACCACCAGATGGGAGGTGCCCGGCTGCTGCAGGGCCTCGCGTACTCTCGGGCGGGGAAGCACCAGCATCCGTTGCCCTGGGAAACCGTCAGCAATACTCATGTCTCCCAAGTCTGCGCACCAATCATCGTTTTGTTTAGAATCATCGTGGCTTTCTTCTTTTTGCCGTGATTGGCGGGACCTATCGTAAGACCATGCTCAATGCCGAGAAAGAACCCGCGACGCAACACATCGCCGATCTGCAGGCCGCCACGGCAACCTCGACTCTTCAACTTCCGCCGGTTCCGGCCGAGTTCGCCGCTGACGCGGTTGCTTCGTGGTCTGAACCGCTGATCATCGATTCGTACCTGCCCGTTCAGCCAGATAACTACCCGGCGTTCCTCGAAACGCGGGTGTACCAAGGCTCGTCGGGTCGGGTATTCCCGCTGCCGTTTCATGAGCGCATCGAGCAGGAGAAGCGTCCGCACGAGTGGGAAGCGATCCACCTCGAGAACGAATTTGTGCGACTGGTGATCCTTCCTGAGCTCGGCGGCCGCATTCACGTCGGCTACGACAAGACCATTGGCTACGACTTCTTCTACCGCAATAACGTGATCAAGCCCGCGCTGGTGGGGCTCGCTGGCCCGTGGATTGCTGGTGGTGTGGAGTTCAACTGGCCGCAGCACCACCGCCCGGGTACTTTCTTGCCGACTGACTGGAGCATCGAGCGCGAGCCGGATGGTTCGGTTACCGTGTGGTGCAGCGATCACGACCCCCTCACTCGCATGAAGGGGATGCACGGCATCCGCTTGAGCCCGCATTCCAGCGTGATCGAGGTGCGTGTTCGGCTCTACAACCGAACCGAGCAGACCCAGTCGTTCCTCTGGTGGGCAAACGTCGCCGCCGCAGTCAACGACGAGTACCAGTCGTTCTTTCCCACCGATGTTGACTTTGTTGCCGATCACGCGAAGCGCGCCGTCGCCACCTTCCCCCGTGTTCAGGGTCGCTATTACGGCGTCGACTACCCGTCGCAGGTCACCGATGTACGACCAGACGGCGACCGACTCGACTGGTACCGCAACATCCCCGTGCCGACCTCTTACATGGTTCTGAACACCGACGACGATTTCTTCGGTGGGTACGACCATGGAGTCGATGCCGGGTTCGTCTATTGGGCCGACCGCCGTTTCGCGCCAGGAAAAAAGCAGTGGACGTGGGGGAATGCGCCGTTCGGTTGGGCGTGGGATGCGAACCTCACCGACACCGACGGGCCGTACGTCGAGTTGATGGCTGGCGCGTACACCGACAACCAGCCCGACTTCTCGTGGATTGCTCCCGGCGAGACCAAGACCTTCAGCCAGTATTGGTATCCGATTCAGGGGATCGGGCCAGCCCATCGAGCGACACTGGAAGCCGCCGTTCATCTTGACGTAATGCCTCGGGGTGGAACGCGAATCGGAGTCGTAACCACCAGAAACTTCGACGAGATTTCCGTCGTCTGCGGGGGAGAGACCCAGAATGCAGCTGTTGGGCCCGGCCGGCCATTCATTGCGGAGTTCGCCTCGGGTACGTCTGTTGTCGTTCTCGACGGTGACACGGTGCTTGTCGAGTACAGCGTCGAGGTGCCCGCTGAACGAGCTGCGCCAGCCATTGCTGTTGAACCTCCTGAACCCGGCGCCATCATTTCCAGTGACGAGCTGTTTCTCACCGGTCAGTACCTCGATCAGTATCGCCACGCCACTCGGAGTCCGGTACCGTACTGGAGGGAGGCGCTTCGCCGGGATCCGGGTGACGCGCGGTGCAATGTCGCGCTGGCAACCCGCCTCGATCGAGCTGGCTTGTTCGTAGAGGCGGAGGCTCACCTGGGCGCGGCGATTGCTCGCCTGCTGACTTATGTGCCGAACCCAGCAGATGGCGAGGCGCACTATCGGCTCGGTATCACGCTTGTGCACCAAGGACGCGACTGTGAAGCTGCAGAAGCGCTGGCGAAGGCGCTATGGAACTCGGCCTGGCGTGTGCCTGCCGGATATGCGCTGGCCCGATTGCACGCCCGGGCGGGCAATCGTGAAGCAGCCCTTGAGGAGGCACGCGCAGTGCTCGCCCGTGACGCCCAGCACGCGCAGGCCATCGATCTGCTCGCAGCCCTCGGCGACACCCAGCGCCTCGCTGAGCACCTCCGCGCGGATCCGCTTGACCAGTGGGCTCGAGACATCGCAGGTCTGCCGATCTCCAATGACGCCCCCACCCTTCTTGACGTGGCCATCGAGTATGCCGGAATCGGAATGAATGCCGACGCTCTGCGCATTCTCGATCTCGCCGCGGCAGCGTCGGAGTCGACAGCGCCGGGCCAAGTGCAGGTTGCGCCGCTCATCCAGTACCACCGCGCGTTGCTGCTGTCAGAACCGGGAGACAAAGCCCGTGCCCGAGCGCGCGCGGCAACCGTCGATGCGCGCTTCTGCTTGCCATCGCGGCTTGAAGATGTCAGAGCCCTCGAAGAGGCCGGGCCAGCGGATGCTCGAGCTTCGTTGCTTCTCGGTAGTTGGTACTACGACCAGCGCAGATACCACGATGCGATCGCTGCGTGGACTCGCGCCGTGAGCTCGCAGCCTGACGCAGAGACGGCGACGATCGCACTGCGCAATCTCGGTATCGCAAATTACAACGTGCTGCACGACAGGTCGGCCGCGCAGCGGCACTTCGAGGCAGCTCGCGAACTGAGTCCTAACGACGCGAAGCTGCTCTACGAGTATGACCAGCTCCTCGCCCGAACGGGTACCGGATCTCCCGAACGGCTCGCGCTGTATGAGGCCCACCCCGCTCTGGTCGTACAGCGTGATGACCTTCTCGTCGAATACGCTCGGCTCCTGACCGACGAAGGGCGCGCCGCCGACGCACGCGACGTCATTTGCAGACACCGGTTCCAACCGTGGGAGGGTGGAGAGGGGCGGGTGCTCGCGGCGTGGGAGACGGCGATGAAAGCACTAGCTGTCATCGACCCAGACAACGCGGTGGATCACCTGCTGGATGCAATTTCTCCGCCGCAGACCATTGGTGAGGCCCGTCACTACTTGGCCAACGCCGCAGACCTCTACTGTCTGCTTGGTGATGCGTACGAGGCTCGAGCCGACCGCATCAGAGCGGCTCAGGCGTGGGAAGTCGCCGCCCGTTTCAGAGGTGACTTCCTTAACATGAGCGAATACCCGTACAGCGCACAGACCGTGTTTTCGGTGCGCGCCTTGCGCGCCTTGGGCCGCCATGCGCAGGCCGGGGAGTTGATTACGGGGTTCGCCGCATACGTCGATGAACTCAGCGTAACTCCGGCTAAAATCGACTATTTCGCCACCTCGCTGCCGACAATGCTGCTCTTTCACGATGATCTGCAGGAGGTACGCGACACTCTCGTCGCCGAACTCCGCACCCAGCTCACCGGGCTGATTCTGAGCCCGCGAGAACCGGTCGCGCTCCTCAGCGAGACCTTTGGCCAACACGCAGCGACGCTGTTGGCGACACCAAAAGAAGACCAGAAAAGGAACACACAGTGAATAAGAGAAGTGGACTGCGGCGTCGGGTCGGCGTCGTGGCGATTGTTGCCATGGCCGGCTTGCTGAGCCTGAGTGCTTGTACCTCCGGACAAGAGACCGCAACAGGGGTCGGTACTGCTGCTGCGACCAGCGGCAAGCCTTTGACTATCGCGTTCTTGCAGAAGCAGGGTGATCAGCAGTACTTCGTCGATGAGGCCACCGGCGCCAAGGCCGCGGCCGGGACGCTCGGGGACGTCAACATCAAGGTTGTCAACCTCGGCACCGACGCGAACAAGGCGATCAGCGAACTCGACTCGGTTATCGCCCAGGGCGTCGACGGTATCGTCATTGTCGTTCCCGACCAGCAGATCGGCCCGCAGGTCATCGCGGCTGCAAACGCCGCAGGTATTCCGATCATGGCTGCCGATGACGTCATTAAAGACGCCAGCGGAAAAGAGGCAGCCTTCACCGGCTTCGATGGCACCGCGATGGGCAAGCTGATCGGTGCTGAAGCTGCCAAGCTCTACACCGCAGCCGGTTGGACCGCAGCAGACACCCGCATCCTCTCGGCATACAAGGAAGACCTCACCGCCTGCGGTGACCGTGTCGCCGGCGCGGCTGCAGCCTTCACCGACGCTGTCGGTGCCGCTTCGCCGGCGGTCGTTAACATCGGTACCGACAACTCGGCAACCGACGCACAAGATAAGGCTGGAGCTGTCATCACGGCAAACGCCGGCGTGAAGCACTGGGTTGTCTGGGGGTGCAACGACGAGAGCGAGACCGGCGTGGTCACCGCGCTGCAGAACTCGGGCGTTGCGCCAGCAGACATCGCCGGTGTGGGCCTGGGTGCGTACCTGACATGCAAAGACTGGGCCGCTGGCCAGGTCACCGGAAACAAGTCGGCCCTGTTCATCTCGGGTGTCGAGGTCGGCAAGGCCGCGATCACCTCGATGGTCAACCAGCTCCGCAACGGAACCCCGATGCCGCCTAAGACGATTGCCAAGACGAAGATCGTCAACGCAGACAATTGGAAAGCCGAAGGCGTGGTCTGCACCTAGGTAGTACTTGGCTGGTTCGGGATGCGGCGATGCGCTGCGTCCCGAACCAGCCTTCGCACCCACCCCCGCAGTAGAGGTCTAACTATGGAGAAGCTCATGAGTGCAAAAGTGATGCTCGCGGCACGAGGCATCAGCAAGAATTTCGGGGCAGTGCGGGCGCTGCACGATGTCGACCTCGAACTTCGAGCCGGTGAGGTGACCGCCATCATGGGCGAGAACGGCGCCGGCAAGTCGACGCTGCTGAAAATCCTGACCGGCGACTATCAGCCCGATACCGGATCTCTGGAGCTTCATGGCTCGCCGGTACATTTCACCGATCCCCGCCATTCCCGACTTGCCGGCCTCCGAGTAATCGCTCAGGAGCCGGAAGTCATTCAGTGGGTCTCCGTCGCCGAGAACATCTACGTCGGCGCCCTTTCTGGTCGGGGCGTGCTCTACGACCGCAAAAGTCTCGTGGCCCAGGCGTGGCTAGACCTCAAAAAGTTCGGGTTCCACCAGCTCATCCGTCCCGAAGCCCTCGGAAGCTCGCTCTCGCCGGCGCAACGTCAGATCGTCGAGATCATGCGTGCGTTGGTCGACAAACCCACCGTGATCTGCTTCGATGAGCCCACCTCGTCTCTGGGCGAAGACGAATCAGCCATTCTCTTCACGCTGATCAAGCGTCTTCGCGAAGAAGGGGTGGCAATCGGCTACGTCTCTCACCGCATGCAGGAAATTTTCACGCTCGCCGACCGTATCACGGTGCTTCGTGACGGCGGATTGGTCGGAACCAAGTTGACAGCCGACACCGACCACAACGAGCTGGTGCGCATGATGGTCGGCCGTGACCTCTCCCAGTTCTTTCATCGAGAGACCGTCGAGCCCGGCGAGACAATCATCGAGCTGCGTGGCGTCACCAACTCAGAAGTCACCGACATCGACCTCACCGTTCGCGCAGGCGAAGTCGTCGGAATCGCCGGTCTTGTCGGCGCCGGCCGAAGCGAGTTGATGAAGACGATCGTCGGGGACCTTCAGGTCGACTCCGGCCAGATCTTCATTGCCGGTCATGCGGTGACATTCAACAGCCCCGCCGACTCTGTGGCGGCAGGCATCGGCTTCGCTCCCGAAGAACGCAAGGCCGAGGCGCTAATCCTGCAGCGCACCGTGCGCGACAATATCTCTCTGGCACGGCTCAAGCAATTGTCGCGCTGGATCTTTGTCAAAGCGCGGGAGGATCGCGAACTCGCCGATTCGTACATCACTCGGTTGCGCATCCGTACGCCGTCATCAGAGCAGCTCGTGGGCAAGCTATCGGGCGGCAACCAGCAGAAGGTCGTGCTTGCGCGGTGGCTCGCCACAAGCCCACGTCTGCTCGTGCTCGACGAGCCGACACGAGGCGTGGACGTCGGTGCGAAAGCCGAGATCTACGCGATCATCGACGAACTTGCTCACTCCGGCGTTGCGGTTCTCGTCGTATCGAGCGAACTCCCGGAGGTGCTCGGCCTCGCCGATCGCATCCTCGTGATGGCAGGCGGTCGAATTGTCGGCCAGATGAGCCGCCACGAAGCAACAGAAGAATCGATCCTCGCGTTGGCGATGGAAGAAACGGTAGTCGAATGACCTCGCAACGCGAAAGGAGCACCACGGTGCTCACAGACCAGCCCACCCCGGCAACAGAAGTTGCACCCGAAAACTGGTACCGCCGCATTGTGCGCGCCATCGGGGTGCAGAACATCTCGCTGCTCATGGCGATCGTGTTCCTGCTGCTGGTGATCGGATTGCAGAACCCGCTGTTCTTTACCGTCGGCAACCTGAGAGTCATCGGTACTGCGATCGCGATCTCAGGGCTGCTTGCCGTGGTGCAGACCATCGTCATCATCATGGGCGCCCTTGACATCTCGGTCGGCTCCATCGCGGGACTGACATCGGTCGCCTCTGCAATGATCTTCACCGTGGCCGGCCCGGCACTCGGCGTTGCCGGCGCGCTGGCGATCGGTATCGCCTGCGGGTTACTGAACGGCTGCATCATCGTGTTCGGCCGGGTCAACCCGGTGATCGCCACCCTCGCAACCCTCGCTGCTTACAAAGGGCTGGCGCAGTTAATTTCCGACGGCCGCGCTCAGGGGTACACCGGTGCCGACGGCTTCTTCGCGTTCCTGGCCCGCGGAACGGTGATCGGCGTGCCCGTGCTGATCTGGGTGCTTGTCATCGTCGCCGCGCTCGCGCACATCCTGCTCCGCTTCACCAGTATCGGCCGCAACATCTACGCGGTCGGCGGCAACGATATCGCCTCTCGCCTCGCCGGCATCAACATCAACCGCTACATCCTCGGCGTCTACATGCTTACCGGAGCCGTCGCGGCGATCGCCGGAATTCTCATCACCGCCCGAACCGGATCCGGCCAGCCTGTCTCTGGGTCTGAGGGCCTGGAGCTTGAGTCCATTACCGCAGCTGCCCTCGGTGGCGCCGCACTCAAGGGCGGCAAGGGAACGATAGCCGGCACCATCCTCGCGGTGATTCTATTGGGCATTCTCATCAACGGCATGACACTGCTTGGTGTCAACAGCTTCTGGCAGAACGTCGCGCAGGGTGCACTGCTTGTGCTCGCTGTCGTGATCCAGCAGCTCCGCTCGGGAGAGCGCCGCATCGGGCTCCCCGGCTAGTGCACAACGACGGACCATGGTTGACGTAGCGGGTGGAGGCATCCAGCTCGTGATCGACGTGCGGGATGGCGCACGAATCACGAGCCTGATCGCACACGACCGCGAATGGCTCGCACCAAGCAGGCCCAGAGAGGATGGCGAGTCATTCGTTGCCGCCGGCACCGGGGGGTGGGATGAGATCGCGCCAACCGTCGGCGCCTGCGTCCTCGCAGACGGTACAGAAATGCGCGATCACGGCGACGCCTGGCGCCAACCGTGGCACGTCGAAGGCAACACGATGAGCGTGTACCTTCCCACAGTCGGCGTGACACTGCACCGCACGATCTCCGCGACTCCGGTCGGACTACGATTTGACTACAAAGCGACCACCGAATCTGAATCGCCCGTGCCGTTCCTCTGGGCTCTGCACCCACTCTTCGATGCCACAGCTGGACTGCGAGTCGTCGCAACTGGCGCGCTTATTAACGACGAAGGTTCCCGCGTGAACTGGCCCTCGACCACAGAGAGAGGAACCGCGATCAAAGCCTTCGCGAGCGGTCTCGCTGTTGCCTCAGTCGTCACGCCAGATGGCCGCGCCCTCCATATGTCATGGAGCTTGCCCCATGTCGGCTTCTACTGGGACGACGGGGTCTACAGCGACGGACCGGTCATCGCAATCGAGCCCACCACTGGGCGCTCCGATTTCGCCAGTCAAGTGTGGGACCACTTGCCAACAGTCCGAGCCGGGCGGCCCCTCACCTGGTGGGTTGAAATCACCCCGTAGGACAACGCGGCGTGTGAGGAGGAACGACCCGAAAAGTCACACAGAGCATTTTGGGTTGTCAGAGCCAATGCGTCCGGGGCTGAAGCCGGCCCTCTCTGTCAGGCTGGTGTGAGACACCCCGCGGTTGTGGGGTAACCATTTGAGAGGGCGGGGAACGGATCATCGTGGAAGAATCATCAGTCCCGAGTGCCGGGGAGCTGGTGTCCGATCCCGGAGCGTTGCCGATGCGTCGGACGTATCCGGCGGAGTATCGGGCCAGGGTCCTCGCGGAGTACGAGGCCGCGCCTCATGGCCAGAAATCTGCTGTTCTGCGGCGTGAGGGGCTGTATCAGACGTTGGTCGCGGAGTGGGCGAAAGCCCGTGATGCTGAAGCGGCAGGGCTGACGTATCGGCGGGTTCGTAAGTCACGGTCCCTGGAGCAGTCCGGGGCTGGGCAGGCGGTGAAGTTGGAGGTCGAGAATGCCCGGTTGCGTAAGCAGCTCGAGCAGACCCAGGCCGCGTAATCCGTGGCGGGAAGCCCCGGTGGTACTGAGCCACACCACCACCGGGGCTCTTCCGCACAATCGGTGGGGCACAACCCCACGATCGGGTGGGGCTCAGACGCTCGAATACTCAGGCCACCACTCGGCGGGGCGATCCGCCACCGTGGCTACTACGGAGCCGGCTACTTGTCTCGAGATCGACGTCGAAGCTGATCGATGTACACCGCGATGACGAGCACAACGCCAACCGCGACCTGTTGCCAGAATGGAGGCACTCCGGAGATGACGAACCCGTTCTGCAGAATCGTGGGAATGAACACTCCGATTACGGTGCCGGCGATCGTCGCCCAACCTCCGAAGAGGCTAGTTCCGCCAAGAACTACCGCACTTATCGCTTGAAGGTTGTCAGTACTGTGACCGGCAATGCTCGTTGTGGCAAACCTCGCCAAGTTCAAAAATCCGGCCAGGCCAGCCAACGTGCCAGCAAGCACATAGATCTTTATGAGCTGGCGATCGACCTGGATGCCCGCCCGTCGGGCGCCTTCTTTGTTTGACCCAATCGCGAGCGTGTATTGACCGAATCGCGTCGAGCGCAGGCTTATCGCTGCCCATACCGTGACCACCGCGGCGATAACGACGATCCACGGGATCGTCGAAAAAAGCTGCCCCAGTCCTATTCCGCTTGTCAACGTTTCGGGCACGCCACTGAGGTCCGCTCCATTAGTAACAACCTGTGCGAGGCCTAGGGAGACGCCCAGGGTACCGAGGGTCGCGATCAAAGGAGGAATGTGAGCTTTTGCGACCAGAAGCCCGCTGATCGAGCCAAATATCGCTCCACAAGCCAATGATGTCGCTAGTCCGACAACGACGGCGCCCCACCCCTTACCTCCCATGGCAGACATAACTTCGGTAGAAATCACGCCGGAAAACACAAGCACACCACCAACGGAGAGGTCGATACCGCTGGTAGCTATAACGAATGTCGCCCCGACGGCGACGATGAGCAGGAGCGCCGCTTCAGTGAAAACTTCTCGCAGGTTGTAGGCCCCCAGGAAGGCTCCTGGATTCATCGCGCCGAAGACAATGATCAGGATTGCCAAAGCCGCCAGGAGATAGAGCATCGACGCTTGGCGGACGCCTCGAAGTCGCGCTCTCCAACCGGCAGGTGCGTTTTCGAGTGCAGAAATATTCGCGGCTTCTTGAGTTTTCATTGAATCGGTCATCGTTCCGTTTCCTCTTGCGCCAATGCGCCCGTCATGGCTGCCACAAGGTCGTCAACCGTCACTTCAGCGGCAGAGAATCGTGCGGTTCGACGCCCGAGTCTGAGCACTTCGATCCGGTCTGCAACTTCGATCACTTGCGGCATATTGTGACTCACAAGCACTACTGCCACGCCGCTATCTCTGACTTTTCGGATCAGATCGAGCACCCGAGCGGTCTGAACCACCCCCAGCGCCGCTGTGGGTTCATCCATGAACACCACTCGGCGCGCCCACATCACAGCTCGACAGATCGCCACGCTTTGCCTCTGACCCCCGGAAAGATTCGCCACGGGCGCGTTGACGTCGCGGAGATCAACACCTAAATCGGAGAGTGTTCGGACTGCCAAATCGCGCATGCCGCGCTTGTCAAGGAAACCCAGCTTGCCTAGAATCCCGGGTCGGGATAGTTCTCGACCGAGAAATAGGTTCGATGCGGGGCCCAGGTCTGGAGCGAGCGCAAGATCCTGATACACGACTTCGATGCCTTGGCGCTGCGCGTCGGCGGGCTCAGCGAACGTTACTTCGACACCGTCGACAAGTAATGAACCTCGATCTGGCTGGATCGCTCCTGACAGTAGCTTCACGAGAGTGCTCTTACCCGCCCCGTTGTCACCGATGAGTGCGACAACTTCACCTGGAAGTACTTGAAAGTTAGCTCCGCTTAGGGCCTCCACGTGCCCGAAAGTCTTCCCCAATGAACGAGCTTCAAGCAATGGCACAACTTGGCCTGGCGACGACTCAGTTTTTGCGAAGAGACTGGTATCCAATCTGTCCTCCTCTTTTATCGTGGGGGTGGGGCGCAGCCAACTTGACGACAGCGCGCCCCACACCAGTGGCTTTGATTTTTTTCTCAGCAGGAGGTCTTGTAGATGAACTGGTTGATGGACGGATCGCTCATGTTGTCCTTTGTCAAGTAAACGAATGGTGTGTTGACCACCGGTGTCGTCGAGTCTCCAGTCAGCGATTTCACCATTTGCTGCATCGCAATTTTGCCCATCGACAGCGGCTCTTGGACGACCAGGCCAGTCACCAGCCCACTCTGAACGTCGGCCAAAATCGGGTCAGAGGTGTCGAACCCGATGATCCCCAGTTTTCCGGAAAGGCCAGCGGTTTTCACCGCGACAGCGACCCCTTCGACTTCCTGAGTGCTCACCGCAAACACTGCATTCAGTTCAGGATGCGCTGCAATGACCGCACTCAGTTTTGCTGTCGCGGTTGCAGGTGTGCTCTCGCTGAACTGTGTGGGAAGGAGAGTAATGCCAGCAGACTTGGCGATCTCCGCCTCGAATCCCTTTTGACGGGCGTCCGTGGTTGAGATCCCGGGCGTTGCACCCATGACCATCACTGTGCCCTTCCCCCCGAGTTCTGCGACCACTTTTTGAGCCGCCAAAGCACCGCCGGCTGTGTTGTCCGAGCTCACGAAAGACTCTGCGAGAGACGAGTCGGCGGCTGTCGAATCTACGAACACCACCTTGATGCTGGCCTGCTTAGCTTGGGTGAGGGGCGGCACCATCGCCACGCCGGCCATCGGGGAAATAATGATGCCGTCCGGATGCTTTGCGATAACTGCATTGAGGATGGGGGTTTGTGCTTGCGGGCTGTAGTCAGCGCCCCCCTGGAAGGAGAAGGTGACCCCCTCTGCCTTCGCCTCTGCTTGAGCTCCGCAAGTCACGGAGGTGAAGAATGCGTTGCCGCTTACACCCTGAACGTAGACCACCGACTTCGCGGTCTCCGCTGATGTCGCTGACGGCGACGAGGTCGCTGCGCAACCCGTAAGCGCTAGGGCCACGAGAGCAACCCCAGTCACCGATACAGCGAATGGACGGTAAAAGTTACTTTTTACTGGATTGAACATGGCAGAACCTCTCCGTTGAGTGTGATTATGCAAATAGTAGCACGACATAACATTCAGTGGCATCGCCGAAGGTGATCAATTCGTTGGCGTTGTCGTGCCGTCGCGTCAGCAGATCTCGGGGATGCGCTCTCGGTACGTGTCGAGTCGCGGGTCGGCAGGGTTGAGTTCGGTCACCAGAACATCGATGCTTGAGAGCGGCAGCGACCGGAATCGAGCTCGGGTAGCGAACTTGCTGGAATCGACCGCCAATATGACCTTCTGTGCCGCTTCGACCATCGCGTGCTTGACTCCAACCTGCTCGAGGGTGAGCTCGCTGGTTCCGAAGACGGGGTCGATATTCATGGTCGAGAGAAAACACGCGTCGAGGGTGAACTGTTGAATGGACTGGATTGCCAGTGAACCTACGAGGCTGAGGTTGGTCTCTTCATGTTCCCCCCCGGTGAGGTAGGCCTTGATACCCGGCCTTTTGTATAGGGTCTGGAACGTGCTCAAGCCGTTAGAGATAGCCGAGATTCCGGTCGTTGTCAGTGCCTGGGCGAAGGCATAAACAGTGGTTGACGAGTCGAGGGCGATTGCCATGTTCGGTTCGACGAAAGCCAGCAACTTGGTGGAGATCGTCTGTTTCGCGGATGCATTCTGGTGCTGACGTTGCGAGAAGTCATCCTGTCCAACCGTGACGACGCCACCACGCACTCGGCGGCCAATTCCGGCAAGCACAAAGGCATCGAAGTCACGTCGGATGGTCATGGGGTGGACGTTCCACTGGGCGGCAACGTCGATCAAGTGGAGGGAGCCGCGCCGTTGCAGTTCCTGGACGATCGCCTCACGACGCGCTTCAGCATCGAGGGAACTGGCCACTGCCATCGAGATCCCCTCTCTGCCGACCCGGATTGACAAACGTTGTACTGCGTCTGTGCCTCATGCTACCTTCAATATTTAGTGGATTTAAATGTTACATTTAACAAGTAACAACATCGAAGATAAGAATCTGACCCTGAGGACGTGAACCGTACGTGACTACCGTTGTTGACCACCTCATCGCCCGCTCGAATCGCCTCGGTGCCGCCCTGCGCAACGCCATGTACGCGCGGGGAAATACGGCAGCGAGGGCCATCGAGACCGACACGCGCACAGATGCATCCAGCTTCCGTTGCCGATTTCCCGTAGTTCCCGTAGTTCCCGTAGTTCCCGTAGTTCCCGTAGTTCATCATCGGGCACTTAGCCAGCCCGCTGACAGTCAGATTTATTTTTTGGATTTTTCAGGAAAGTCGTCACGAAGGAGTCCCCATTGGCTGTGTATCTGATGCCCACTTTCGATGTGCCAACGACGGTGCCGCCACGCACGGCGTATCTAGTAGCGAGTGGCGACTTGCGCCATGCCGCCGATATCGCCGGCTGGGCGACCCAAGTTGAGACGGAGCGGGCGATCTCCGATGCGCTCGGTGAACTGGGATGGTCGGTGGTCAGGGGTCACGAGTTCGACCCGAAGGTCGGGCACGGTTTCATTTTCAGCCAGCGAATGGGGTTGGAAGTCTTCAAGCACATTCCTGCCGACGCTCCGCTGATTGTCGCCGAAACGATTTGGCAGTACAGCCACCACGTGCTGGCGGGCCTACGAACCCATCGTGGCCCGATCCTCACCGCCGCCAACTTCGCGGGTGATCGCCCTGGACTGGTGGGTATGCTCAATCTCAATGCGTGCCTCACCAAGATGGGGAAGCGTTACTCGAGCGTCTGGAGCGTCGACTTCACAGACCAGTGGGCACGCGATTCGATCGCCAGCTGGATCGCCACTGGTGAAATCCAACAGGACTCCTCGCACGTCCGAGATCTGAAACTCACCCAGGATTCGGCGGAACGATCTCTGGGTGAAGCCATTGCGCGCCAACTCCAAACCGACAAAGCGATTATTGGCGTGTTTGACGAGGGTTGTATGGGTATGTACAACGCCATCATCGAGGATGAGTTGCTGAATTCGCTCGGCATCTACAAGGAAAGGCTCTCCCAGAGCGCCCTGTACGCCGAAATGAGAAACATCAAGGACGAAGAAGCGGACGCGGTGCATAAATGGCTCCTCGAGCGAGGGATGACTTTCAAGCTGGGCGCTGATGAACGCACAGAGTTGACAGAATCGCAGTTGCGCGAGCAGTACAAGATGTACGTCGCAGCGTTGCGGATCAGCGATGACTTCGGTCTCGATGCCGTTGGAATCCAGTACCAACAGGGGCTCAGAGACTTAGTGCCCGCCTCTGATCTGGCAGAGGGGCTGCTGAACAACGTCGACCGCCCTCCGGTGACCAGCCGCGACGGAACGCGGGTGCTGCGCCCCGGTCAGGCGCTGCCTCATTTCAATGAGGTGGACGAAGGGGTCGCCGTTGATGCGCTGATTACCAACCGCGTGTGGACGGCAATGCATCTCGACCCGGCGACCACGCTGCATGACATCCGATGGGGGCGGCAATACGGAGATGACTTCGTCTGGGTGTTCGAGATTTCTGGATCAGTCCCGCCATCTCACTTCGCCAACGGGTACGCAGACACTGAAAGCTGGCGACAAGGCCCGGAGTACTTTCCCGCTGGCGGGGGAACCATCCGAGGCGTCTCGAAAGCGGGAGAGATTGTGTGGTCTCGGCTATTCATCGAAGCCGGTCAGCTCCACTTCGACATCGGCCGCGGACGCGCAATCGACCTGCCGACGCAGGAAACGGAACTTCGTTGGGCCGCCACCAATCCGGAATGGCCAATCATGCATGCCGTGTTGGATGGAGTCACTCGTGATCAGCTCATGGGCCGGCACAAAGCAAATCACGTGCAGGTTGTCTATGCGCCTGACGCCCACATGGCCGACAAAGCACTCCTTGCTAAAGCAGCGGCATTCGCTGCATTAGGCGTGAGTGTGCACTTGTGTGGCGACGTGGGGGAAGTTTTCTAATGGCGGAAGACCGCCTCGGCTATGGGAACCACCTCACAGCGCTGGTGCAGCTATCCAGAGAGGTGGGGCGCCCGGAGCGCGATCTCGTGATCCTGGCAGAGGGCAACACCTCGTTGAAGAGCGCTCCGGATCGTATGCTTGTCAAAGCCACGGGCGCTTCCCTCGCCGACGCGCAACCCAGCGACTTCGTCGAAGTAGACCTCACACAGTACCGAGCGCTCCTTGATGGAAACGAAATGGACGACGCCCCTCTCGCGGACGCCCTTCTTGCCGCGGTGACCCGAGGCAAGAAGCGTCCTTCCGTTGAGTCGCTACTCCACGCAGTGTGCCTTGAAGTCGATGACGTCACTGCCGTCGTTCACTCTCATCCGACCTCGGTCAACTCATTGTTGTGCTCAACGACACCCGAACTGTTAACGAGGGGAAGTGTGTTCCCAGACCAAGTCGTCGTGATCGGTCGCCACCCGATGTTGATCCCCTACATTGACCCGGGCCTTCCCCTTGCGCAATACGTTCGTACCGAGCTCGCTCGACACATTCATCAACACGGCGAGGCACCGCGAACAATCTTCCTGTCAAATCACGGAATGTTCGCGCTCGGAGCGACGCCGCTTGATGCTCTCCAGATTACGGAAATGGCAGTCAAATCGGCTCGCATCATATTAGGATCTGTCGCGGTCGGCGGACCGCGATTCCTTGAGGAAGAACAAGCGGAGCGCATTGACACTCGACCCGACGAATTGCTTCGGCGTCGCGTCCTCCTAGGCAACAATCACTAACGCCCTGTCCAGTTTTTGTCCGTCCAGCCTCAACATCAGAAGGAACCATGAGCACGGCATCCGACCTCGTTTCGCGCAGCAACCGCCTGGGCGCTGATCCGAAGAACACCAACTATGCGGGCGGCAACACCTCCGCCAAGGGCACCGAGACGGACCCGGTCACGGGTGAGGCGGTCGAGTTGCTCTGGGTCAAGGGATCCGGCGGCGACCTCGGCACCCTCACCGAGTCCGGCCTCGCGGTGCTGCGCCTCGACCGGATGCGCGCGCTCGTCGACGTCTACCCGGGCGTCGAGCGCGAGGACGAGATGGTCGCGGCCTTCGACTTCTGCCTGTTCGGCAAGGGTGGCGCTGCCCCGTCGATCGACACCGCCATGCACGGACTGGTCGACGCGAAGCACGTCGACCACCTGCACCCGGACTCGGGTATCGCCTTCGCCACCGCGAAAGACGGCGAGAAGCTCACGAAGAAGGCTTTCGGCGAGAAGGTCGTGTGGGTGCCCTGGCGTCGTCCGGGCTTCCAGCTCGGGCTCGACATCGCGGCGATCAAGGAGGTCAACCCGCAGGCGATCGGCTGCATCCTCGGCGGTCACGGGATCACCGCGTGGGGGAAGACGTCGAAGGAGTCGGAGGCGAACAGTCTCTGGATCATCGAGACGGCCGAGGCCTACCTCGACGCGCAAGGCAAGAAGGTGCCGTTCGGCCGGGAGGTCGCGAAGAACCGCGCGCTGCCCGCCGAGGAGCGTCGCGCCAAGGCTGCCGCGCTGGCACCGACCATCCGCGGGCTCGCCTCGCACGACAAGCCGATAGTCGGCCACTTCACCGACTCGGATGTGGTGCTCGACTTCCTGGCATCGGCCAACGCCCCGAAGCTCGCGGCGCTGGGCACGAGCTGCCCCGACCACTTCCTGCGCACCAAGGTGAAGCCGATGCTGCTGGATCTGCCGGCCGGGGCCTCGGTCGAGGCCTCGCTCGCGCGCCTGAAGGAGCTGCACGAGGAGTACCGCTCCGACTACACCTCCTACTACGAGCGCTACGCCACGGCCGACAGCCCCGCGATGCGGGGAGCGGACCCGCTGATCGTGCTCGTGCCGGGCGTCGGCATGTTCAGCTTCGGCGCGAACAAGCAAACCGCGCGCGTCGCCGGCGAGTTCTACGTGAACGCCATCAATGTGATGCGCGGCGCCGAGTCGATCTCGACGTACGCGCCGATCGACGAGCGCGAGAAGTTCCGGATCGAGTACTGGGCTCTCGAAGAAGCCAAACTGCAGCGGATGCCGAAGCCGAAGTCCCACGCGACGCGCGTCGCCCTCGTGACCGGGGCCGCATCCGGCATCGGCAAGGCGATCGCCAGCCGGCTCGCCGCCGACGGCGCGTGCGTGATCATCGCCGACCTCGACCTCGCCAAGGCGCAGGAGGCCGCCGCCGAAATCGGCAACAGCGACGTCGCGATCGGCGTGGCCGTGGACGTGACGGACGCCGAGGCCATCGCCCGCGGCGTGCAGGATGCCGTACTCGCGTTCGGCGGCATCGACATCGTCGTGAACAACGCCGGCGTGAGCTTGAGCAAGTCGCTGCTCGAGACCACCGAGCGCGACTGGGACTTCCAGCACGACATCATGGCCAAGGGCTCGTTCCTGGTCAGTAAGGCCACTGCGCCCGTTCTCATCGAGCAGGGCATGGGCGGCGACATGATCTACATCGCGTCGAAGAACTCGGTGTTCGCAGGCCCGAACAACATCGCCTACTCGGCGACGAAAGCCGACCAAGCCCACCAGGTTCGCCTGCTGGCCGTCGAGCTCGGCGAGCACGGCATCAAGGTCAACGGGATCAACCCTGACGGTGTGGTGCGCGGCTCAGGCATCTTCGCCAGCGGCTGGGGCACAAACCGGGCAAAGACCTATGGCATCGAGGAGGTCGACCTTGGCAAGTTCTATGCCCAGCGCACCATCCTCAAGCGCGAGGTACTTCCCGAGAACGTCGCGAATGCGGTGTCGGTGCTCACCGGACCGGACCTGTCGCACACCACCGGCCTGCACATCCCGGTCGACGCGGGTGTCGCCGCCGCGTTCCTGCGATGACCGCCGTCATCGCCGTGGATCTAGGCGCGACTAGTGGCCGCGTCATCCTCGGGTACGTCGATGGCAAGGGTCTGCGTTTAGAACATGTCGCTCGTTTTCCCAATATTCCCGTAGCAACTGCCGATGGCTTGCATTGGAACACCCTTGAACTGTTCAGTTCGGTGCAGAAAGGCCTGGCTGCGGCGACGACTATCGAGCCGGAAGCAATCAGCGTAGGAGTCGACAGTTGGGGCGTGGACTACGGGCTTTTGCGCGGGGGCAGGCTACTCGGAATCCCCTATCACTACCGAGACGACAGAACCATACGCGCAGTGAACCGCGTGCACGCAAAGGTCACGGAGGAGGCACTGTATCGCCGCAACGGAATCCAGAACCTTCCTATCAACACGATCTTTCAACTCCAGGCTGACGCCGACCACGGGTGGTTAGAGCTGGCAGATTCGTTTCTGATGACCCCGGATCTTTTCAACTATTGGCTGTCCGGGAGTCAAGTCGGCGAGAGGACGATTGCCTCAACGACTGGCCTTCTCGACCCGTTTCGCGGCGAGTGGGATTTTCCGCTGATCAAGTCAATGGGGTTTTCCGAGCGTCTATTCCCCGAGTTGGTGCCGGTCGGAACAGCTCTTGGCCCTGTTCTGCCGACGCCGGGAAGCAAATACGGTCCCGTCGTAACCACCATTGGGTCACACGACACAGCATCGGCCGTCGTCGCGATTCCATCGACTTCCGATGATTTTGTCTACATCTCCTGCGGCACTTGGGCGTTGGTCGGAGTTGAGACCCGGTCCCCCATCGTGACGCCCGCTGGCCAGATTGCAGGATTCACAAATGAAGGTGGGGTCGATGTTCGCAATCGCTTCCAGCACAACATGGTCGGCCTCTGGCTCCTCAGCGAATCGCTTCGAAAGTGGAAGGCGGAAGGATCCTCCGCCGAGTTGTCCGAGCTCCTCGGCGCCGCGAGTGGGATTCCTGGCCGGGTCGGTGTCTTCGACGTCCGTGACCCCCGCTTTCTTGCACCGGGCGATATGCCCAGCCGTATTGCCGATTGGTGCGAAGAACACGGCGAGCCGGTTCCTAGGACCGCTGCCGAGTTTGTCCGGAGCATCATCGAAAGCCTTGCGGCGGCGTTCGCAGTCGTCTCCCGCGAAGCCGCCGAGCTTTCCGGCGTAACCTGCACCGCTATCCACATCGTCGGTGGGGGCTCCCAGAACAAGCTGCTCTGCCAAAGGACCGCCGACCTCAGCGGACTACCCGTCATTGCGGGGCCGGTTGAAGCCACCGCGATCGGCAACATCCTAATCCAAGCGCGCGCGCACGGCGTGGTCAGCGGCACGCTTGAGGGATTGCGGTCCATCGTCTCCGCAGCAGTTCGGCCCGGAATGTATCGACCCGTTAGAGCGGCTGTAAGGTGACGGGTCCAAGTCGGGGGCGAACATCGAGGACCGTCTGGAAGCAGGGTCTGCGTGTGCCACAGGCGGGGCCGAGAGACCAACCATTGCCGTGTATCGAGGCGGGGTTCAGTTCTTAAGCCCAATCGAAATCGCCAAATCGACGAGGTATCAGCATGTCTTCTTCTGACGCCCTCGACGCGCACCGAGCCCTCCTCGAGCGTGGCCTCGTGGATGCGCCATTCGCACAGGAGGACATCGCCTTCCACCGCGAACTCGTCGCCAGGCAGTCGAGTCCGAGACTGGCCAGGATGCACGCGCTCCTGATGGGCGAGATCGAGCTGTGCATCGGGCAGGTGCAGGCGTACCACCTGCTCGCGGCGCGGGACGTGGCGGGTCAGCACCAGGGCATCCTCGATGCCATCAGTGCCGGAGACACCGCCCTCGCCGCACGGCTCACCCGCGAGCACATCGCCGGCACCGAGGAGTGGTTGCTCGCCCACTACGACTCGACCCACTCGGGGTCAGCTCACGATTCGGCATAAATGACACGGCGGGTTCGAGCAGTGATTGCACCACTTACCCTGTGGATGGTGTTGATCGATATGTCTGGACGGTTCTCTGAGCGGATGCTCCCTGACGTTGTTACGAAGCTCTGGGACCTCCGGGAGGCGGGGCGCACGGGCGAAGAAATCGCGGTCCTGTTGGGCTGGAAGAAGACTGCTGTGTTAGCCCACCTCGATGAGCACGGCGGGATCCGGCCGCGTTGGGGACGGAACCTGTCCGGCCGGTCGTTGTCGTTCGAGGAGCGGCAAGAGATCATGATCTGGAATGCACAACACCTCAGCATCCGGGAGATGGGGCGCCGGCTTGGCCGTTCGCATTCGACTGTTTCGAGGGAGCTCCGCCGAAACGTGGTGCCCAGAAACAGGTATCGGGCAACGACCGCGCACCGGATCGCGTTCGACGCTGCACGCCGACCCCGTCCCGGAAAGCTTGAGGCCGCTGGGCTGCTGCGTGATCAGGTGAAAGCCGGACTGAAGGGCAAGCTCTCGCCGGAGCAGATCTCTGGCCGTCTGCGAGTGGATTACCCGGACGATCTGTTGATGCGTGTGTCGCACGAAACCATCTACCGGGCACTGTATTCGCGGTCCCGGAATACCCTGACGCGTGGTGCTGTGAGTGCGGTCAGGACAGGCCGACGGGCTCGGAAGGCGCGCAGGAAGGCGACCGGTCGGGTAGGTCGGATCCAAAATATGACTCTGATCACTGATCGTCCCGCGATCGTGGAAGACCGGACAGTTCCTGGGGCGTGGGAGGGGGACCTGATCATCGGTAAAGCGAACAAGTCAGCGATCGGTACTCTCGTCGAGCGGAGTACCGGCACAGTGATGCTGCTGCACATCCCTGACGCGAAACACCGCG
>NZ_JASJXO010000026.1:0-48336 GCF_035018625.1 Subtercola sp. RTI3
CAGCTCCCGATCGGTGCGAACCGCTGCATCGCAGTGCCCGCTCCGCCACGGCCGTCGGCAATGCGGTACGTGCCGGCAGCATGCCACGCCATTCGGATCATCTGTGGGCCGTAGTTGCCGTAGTCCGCCGGCCACCAGTCGACCGATGTGGTGAGCAGACGCTTGATGTCCGCCTTGAGCGCCTCGAGGTCGATCGTGGCGAAGGCAGCCGCATAGTCAAAGTCCGCGCCGAGCGGGTCTGCGTCGACGCCGTTCCGATGGAGGAGTTCGACCCGCAGCCGCTGCGGGTACCAACTGTCAAGGCTCGGCGACTGACCGAAGGCACCGCCGAGGTGGTCACCACCGGCCGGCAGCGCGCCAGCCATGTGGAAGCTGCATGTGTTGGTCTGGTCGTCCGTGCTCATTGATGCTCCTTGCGTGCTCGAGTTAGGTGGAAAGCGACGTTGTCGGGATCAATATCTGAAGATTCGGAGTGTGGTTCGTCTGGCCACTTCGCGATCGTAAATTATGGATCCGTGTTGATTACTGTGAGGCCATGTCCTCGGACCAAACAGCTGTCGAACCGGTGTGGCCGATGAGTACTGCTTGAACGGTTGTTCCCCCTGCGATGATAACTGCGAGAACCAGCAGTGTGACGGGGATCCATTTCCGGGCGCGCTTGACCTCTGGTGTCGTCGCGGCATCGGTGGTCACGGAGGCTCGGGTGCGTCGTTCTCGCAGGTTGAACCAGAGGAGCGCAGCTGCGACAACGACGAGGCCGATGACCCAGGGCAGAAACCCGTCGGCGAGTTCGGAGTGCGCCTCGATGAGGTCGTTCGACCCGACACGGGCTTCCAGCTTCTCACCCGATTCCTTCGAAATCGGCACCAGAACGAGCGCCACCAGAGAGGTGGCGAGCGTGAGGTAGCCGGACCACCTGCGAGACCGCGGCCAGGCGGCCGTCAGGATGACAAGCACAGCAGCCAGAGGCACGATGACCTCGGTTGCATGAACGATGAACGGGTGAAGTGGGAGACCGAAAAACGTGTCGAACACTGTGCTCCTTGTACTGAAGAGGAATTTGGGCGGGTGCGTAGTGTTCTTTTAACGCGAATGCCGCACCGAGTTTCCGGTGTCAACGTTATGCCGGGTTTAGGGTCACCGCCACGGAGGATAGCCTGTGCTTGCCTACACCCAGGCACCCAGGCAGGCACAGGCGTGGCGAGGTGAATGGGTTCCTGATTGCCGCGCCGACTCCGCGGAATGCACCCGCAGCGTACTCGGGGAGATTCCGGCTATCCCGGTAGACGTCCCGCCTAGGGTCTCTGGCGTGCCGAGACCTGACCTTGGCTGACAGGGTCCACCACGCAGGGTTAGTGCTTGAGAATCAAGTCGACGATCGCCTGTGCATCGGTATCAGGTGAGACGGCGATCCTAGTCTCTCGGCCTTCGATCGGGGCGAGGACAACAGGCGCAGCAATAACTTCACCGCTGGCCCTGATGATGAGTCGCGCCGTTTTTCCGGCCTGAACGGCTTGCTGGGTCACAGACTTCATCACCGTCGATCCGTCATCTGTGAAAGTGACATGCACAGTGCTTTGTCCGTTGCTAGCAACGACTGCTGCGTCTTGAACAGCCACTTCTTCGAGGGCCGAAGGCAGCTTTACGCTCTCGCCGTTGACCAGAACGCACTATGAGCTCGAACCGGCGACGCACGTCTCCGACACTGCCACCTCGACCGACGGCCCACCGGTGGATTTCCCATCGGTAGAACCCCCGCCGGAGCACGCAGCCAGCATGAATACGGCAAGAACGACTACCGGCAAACCGGCTACACGAATGTTCCCAATTACCCCCACGACGATCAACCTCTGCGTCAACCAGCTGGACCCCGGTCTACTCCCTGGATTAGTTTCGGTCAAACAATGAACAAAATCCGGGTAACAGAAAGGTGGCTCTGCCCGGCTGATCAAGACACCGAACACCGACACGTAGCTGCACCGCCCCAAGCCCTGCCGGCGGGACTGTGCTGAATTTGGTGTTTCTGGCCTAACGCGCCGGGTGTGAGCCTAGCGGGAAGGGTGCCGTGATGACGACACTTGATGTTGTGAAGAGAAATAAGCCGGAGCCCTCTGCGGAGGAGACTGCTGCGAAGGAGCTGGTCCGGATGGCGGCCGAGCAGGGCTTGTCCCTGACGGGCCCGGATGGGCTGTTGAAACAGTTCACGAAAACGGTCCTGGAGACCGCGTTGAACGAGGAAATGACCGAACACCTCGGTCATGAGAAGCACCGCGCCGCTCCTCACAGGGATGCCTCGAACGTGCGCAACGGGTCCCGGCCGAAAACGGTGTTGACCGAAGCGACCGGGCATGTACAGATCGAGGTTCCCAGGGACCGGGACGGCACGTTCGAACCACAGATCGTGAAGAAGCATCAACGCCGCCTGGGCGGGGTTGATGAGATGGTCCTGTCGTTATATGCCCACGGTTTGACGACGGGTGAGATCAGTGCGCACTTCGCCCAGATCTATGGGGCGCAGGTGTCCAAGGAAACCATCTCCAGGATCACTGAGAAGGTGTCCGAGGAGATGGCGTCGTGGTCCAGCCGGCCCTTGGACGCGGTATACGCGGCGATCTTCATCGACGCGATCGTCGTGAAGATCCGTGACGGCCAGGTCGCGAACCGTCCGATTTATGCGGCGATCGGGGTGACGTTAGAGGGAGAGAAAGACGTCCTGGGCCTGTGGGCTGGGACCGGTGGCGAGGGGGCGAAGTTCTGGATGAGTGTCCTCACCGACATCAAGAACCGTGGCGTCACCGATACGTTCTTCCTCGTCTGCGACGGGCTGAAGGGCCTGCCAGAGGTCGTGGGCAACGTGTGGCCATTGGCGACGGTTCAGTCCTGCATCATTCACCTGATCAGGAATACGTTCAAGCTCGCGTCGAAGAAGGACTGGGATGCGCTGAAGAAAGATGTCCGCCCGATCTATACCGCCTCGAGCCCAGCCGCAGCTCGTGCCGCGTTAGAGGAACTGACCGAGAAATGGGGCAAGAAATATGGTGCGATTATCCGGTTATGGGAGTCCGCGTGGGAAGAATTCGCACCATTCCTCGATTACGACGTCGAGGTCAGAACCGTGATCTGTTCAACGAACGCGATCGAATCGCTGAACGCCCGCTACCGCAGGGCCGTCCGGGCTCGAGGTCATTTCCCGACCGAGGCCGCGGCGCTGAAATGCCTGTATCTCGTGACCCGGTTGCTTGACCCGACCGGGGTTGGCAGGACACGCTGGACAGTGCGATGGAAACCCGCACTCAACGCGTTCGCGATCACCTTCGCCGACCGCTGGCCAGCAGCAGAAAACTACTAACCAAAAATGCTGGAAACACCGAAAACGTTACAGACCCGTTCGGCGAACGCTGGAGCGGCGAGGTTCTCTTTGCCGTGCATCGTTGCGAACACGATTGTGTTCCCGGTATAAGGGGAGGGTGTTTTTGTCATTGGAAGTATTCGGGTCTGCTCACATAGGTCTCGGCGACGAACATCACCCCGCTCGAGGCGTTGAGCAGTTCGCGCACGGCGTCGATGAGGTCACCCGCTTTGCCGTCGGGCATCACGGTGATGAGCATCGTCAGCGTGTCGTACTCGTTGAAGAGCAGCGACCCAGAGTGTTGTCCGTGGTGGCCGATTCCGGACACGCCGGTGACTGAGGTGTATCCGGTGGCTCCGGCGGAGCTGATGAGTTCGCGTATCGCCGGGGCATCCCGGGCGGGCACGATGATTTCGAGTCGGGTCATGCGGGTGAGGTTGTTCATGCCGGGGTCTCCTGGTTCTGGCGGGCGGTGGGGGTGATCGTGGGCGACCAGCCGTAACTGGTATAGCGGTGCCATGGGTGGTGGATGTTGTCGCGAGCGGTGAGGGTGATCCATTCGTTGTCGAGGAGGTTGCGCAACACCTGGTTGGCGGAGATTATGTGGCCGATCCGATCGAGGGCGGCTTCGATCACCACGGTGAGACGCATCGGTTCGTGGAGCAGTTCATTGCCGAAACCGACCGACTGCCACGGGAGTCCGCGTCGGAGGTCGCCGCGGTGTCCGGCCAGTACCCCGAGGGTGCCGACCGCGTTGTGGATCGTCTTTGTCCCGGCCCCTAGGGTGCCTGGGTTGAGTGTTGAGAAGTAGTACTGGTGGTTGATCCATTGGGCGACGATGAGTGGCGCGGTCATGATCGTCTCCAGTGCCGAGCCGTCGGGGTCGAGTTCGGGTCGATAGGAATGCAGGAACACGCGACGGCCGAGATCGACGCCGCGGGTCAGCTCCCGCGGACCAATGATCATTGCGGCGTTTCCCGCGAGGCCGAGCTCCGGGTACACCTCGGCCCAGTCGTCAGCCCGCTGCCGCATCTGTACCACCGCACGTCGCGAACGTGCCCCCGGTAGGGTGCGGGCACGTTCGGTGACGAGGCGGGTGCCGGCCTCGGCCTGCAACTCCTCGAATTCATTAACCTGCTTGAGGTGCGATTGGGGGATGCTGTGGCGATCGAGAACAGTGACTGTGTCGCGCACCGTATCGTGCTCTGCTGCGACAAACACGGTGTCGTCGGGGATCCGAAGGCCATTCCCGGCTAGAGCCCCCCGCACTTCTGGGTCGTTGAACAGTTCCGCCGCTGCACGAGCGTTGACTTCACCCGGGTTGCCTCCGCAGGCGCCGCAGTCCAATGCTGACTGGTACAGGTTGTTGGTGGAGTGCGAGCCGTGGCCGGTGAGCACGACGAGTGGGGCTGGCCGGGTCAGTCCCATGACTCGCATCGCTGTCGCGGCCATGGACACACGTTCGTCGAGCGTGAAGCTCTCGTCTGTTGTCAGCCGGGCGGGCAGGTCGCCGGGTCGCGATGAGAGGGCGCGCTCGAGGCGGGCGTGTGTGGAGGGTGCGAGCGTGCGCAGTGCGGTCAACACGCCGGAGAACCAGCCTGCTGTCTCGGCGAACGCGAACGGGCTGAGGGTAGCGGCGTCCGCGGTGTGCAGCGCGTGGTCGAACGCTCCGCGCTGGCGCGCGGAGGCGACGGTGCGCTCGGCGGCGTGGGTGTCGAGGGGATGCTCGGTGACGCGGTGCCGGGGCGTGAGCAGTGCTGGCATGGCGTTGATTGCGCCTTGCGCGGCGTAGCGTGAGAACCGGATCGGTATGCCGAAGAACCCAGCGAATCCCAGTGTCTCAACTCCTCGATAGCGTTCCAGGTGCCGTCTCAAGCCTTCTGATCGCGGGTCGATGCACAGTACTACTTGCACGTCGGGGCGCTCGGTCGGCTCATCGATGGAGCGCAGCTTCCCCACCAGTTCGGTGCGATAGACGTCCTCATACGCGGCCTGCCAGGTGAGTAGGTGCTCAGCCGGCGGATGCTCGGCGAGCACCCGTGCGACGGCCGCGACAACCTTCGGCCCCGCGGCTCCCCGGGTAACGGAGACCGCGATGCGGCCCGCCCGCTCCCACGTCGTGTCAACGGGTGCCGGTGCTGCAGACACCGGGGTCACCAGAATTCCCTCGAGCGTAGCTGTGAGAGTGAGTCGCACGGCGAGGTAGTTCGTGAGATCGATGTCGCCCACCTTCTCGGCCCGCCATTTGATGTGGGCAACCCACCCCGGCAGTGGGGCTAGCTGGGCGCGGAGGTAGTCGTTCAGCTCGCTCGGTGCGACACCTGAGACCGCTTGCTGGAGCGCGGCATCTGCATCCTCGGGCGCAGCCGCGATCCGGCGACGCGACGGCCGGGGCAGGGCGAGGTCGACCGTGGCGAGCCGACGCCATGCGGCGTAGAAGCCTTTCTCGCGATGGGGCATGGCCCAGAGTGCGTCGGGGTTCAGGTAGGCGGCGATCCACGTGGACAGGGAGCGGTCGAGTGCGGTGTCATCGGCGGGTGTGGTCTTGGCCGCGCTATCGGGCCACTTGATCATGTCGAGGGCTGCGATGGTGGATGCCGGCAGCGCCGTCCCACTAACCGATACCGTCTGCGCGAGCGCGGGAACCCTGGCGACAAGGGCCCGCTCAAGCGCTTCGACGGGGATTCGGCCGCGATGAAAATCGGTGACGTAGTCGGCGGTCGATCGGGTGATCGCCACATCGGGATCGACACCTGACCCGAACGGACGGTTCTCGGCCCCTGCGAGGGGGTTTACGGCGATGAACGAGTCGAGCGGCCACGATGGAACGATGTCATGGGCGGCAGCGGCGACGTGGGCGCGGAGAATGAGACTCATCGAGGGAGACCTTTCGCGAGGGATGGCGTGACTGTCGTGGCGGTGAGTGCCAGGGCGTAGACCCGATCGCGCAACCGCGATGTTGTCCGGGTGCGGGTGAGCAGATCGAGGGTGAGGAGCGCAGCGAATGGCATCGCGACGAGCCAGGCCGGTGCCGGTGCTGATGCGGGAACGGGGTCGAGCGCCGCGGAGAAAGCGCTGAGGAACGCGATGTAGGCGAGGATCAGCACGAGTATCCCGGTGACGCTGATCAGTAGCGTGCTGACGGTGAACCGGCCGAGCAGAGTCGAGGCCAGGGTAATGACTCCGGTGGCTGCGACGAACGCCAGCAGGGCTAGGTTCGCTGGCGCGATCGGGCCGGTGAGTAGCAGCTCGGCGACGATGAGGCCGGAGACCGGAACCACGATCGCGATGAGCGGGACGAGCAACCGCCGCACACCCGTTAACGGTTCCGCTGCCGGCCGGTCACGCTCGGTAACGAACCGGCTCACGCCCATGCCCGCACCGAGGAACAGGGACGACTTGAACAGTGAGTGCGCGATGAGGTGGAAGATCGCGGCGGCGTAGGCACCAAGTCCGCAGGCCATGATCATGAAACCCATCTGCGCCATCGTCGAGTAGACAAGCCGGCCCTTCACATCGGGTCGCACGAGTCGGACCGCGGATGCCCATACCAGGGTCGCACCGCCGAGGAGCACAATCGTGGTCATGAGCCATGCGTGCACCGAGATCACGGGGGAGAAGCGCATAAGCAGGATGGCCCCGGCGTTCACGACGCCTGCGTGCATGAGCGCGGACACTGGGGTCGGCGCGGCGAGAGTAAAGGGCAGCCAGCCGTGGAAGGGGAGCTGGCTGGAGCGGGCAAGCGACGCGATCACGAGCAGGGCCGCCACGGCCAGACTCAGCGGCTCCCCTAGGGAGGCTGCGATCGGCCCGAGCTCCCGCAGTGGCCGATCGCCGCCGCCCGCGACGATGAGGACCCCGACACCCACGAGCAGGCCCGCATCCGCGAGAGCGAATCGAACGGCCGTGCGCCGGATCCCCTCGCGCGCCTGAGGAAGATCGGGGTAGGTCGCCAGCGCTGCGATGAGGGCCGCCCCGGCGGACACCCATGCGAGGGCGAAAACGAGAACGGATGCCGCACACACGAGCAGCACAGTCGCCGCCGTCAGGGCAGTCGCCACCACAACGAACCAGCCCTGGCGTCGATCACCTCGGAGGTAGCGCACCGCGAACGACTGGATCAGGGCGCTCAGGCCGAGGACGAGCGCTGAAAGCAGCACTGAGAGCGGGTCGAGCTGCACGCTTGACCGACCAAGCTCAAGGGTCACCGAGCCAGTGGCCAGTGTCAGCACGGCGGAGGCGACGGCGATCGCGAAGTTCGCACCCGTCATCCCGGCGGCGATGCGGGCCGCGATGTGAGACGAGGACCGACGCCAGCACAGGGCTACAGCGATTGCGGTGGTCGAACACGCCACGATGATCATCAATGCCAGCACGACTTCACCCATCATACGTCCTCCATACCAAGAAATATATTACATGAAATGTATAGCACATGATGGAAGTCGCGTAAAAGATCAGGGGCATCCGGGATCATGGGTGCACAATTAGAAAATGGCGCACTGGACCTTTCTCACGAATCATGCTCACGTTCTGTTGTGCGTCGCCGAGAACCCGAACGTGCGGTTGCGGGACGTTGCCACCCTCGTGGGCGTGACCGAACGTGCAGCCCAGCGCATCATTGCCGAACTCGAAGAAGCCGGCTATCTGGAGCGCGAACGTGACGGCCGGCGCAATGTCTACCGACTCAAGCCCGACATGCCCTTACGGCATCCCCTTGATCGCGACCACCAGATCGGTGAGCTGCTGGCTACGTTTACCAACGACCGCCGGTAAGCCGACCGGAACCACCCGGTCGGATCTCAGATCTACTAGCCAGCGTCTGACCGCCGGCAACAGTTCATGGGCGAGAGGGCGCCGTCATCCACGTACCGGCGTGATTGTCGGCGATCGACATTCGCGTCGATGTCTTACGAAGAGCGAGGCAAGATCCACTCGCCTGTCGCGCTGCTCACAAACATAAGGCAATGGGTGGCGTGGGCTCGTCTGGGAAGTCGTCCACGGCGAGCCATCCCAGTGGATAGCTCTGCTTACCAGCATGCCCGCACCTGGCCCTGTCCCCGAGGACAAATCCCGTTGTCCATCCGGGTTGAGTCCCGTTTTGCGACTCCGGCGCACCATCAGTGGTGCTGACACCGTTCAAGACATCAACAACGCATCCCGTCGACCCACCGTGGAAATCTGCACTAGATGCAAGAACCCTGCGTCTGCACGGAATTACCGCGACAACCATCAGTCCGGGCCTTCGGACGAACTCCAGAAAAGGTCATTTGGTTTGGGATTCCCGTGTTCTGGCCGGCATCCGAGAGTTCTTGCATCTAATGCAACTCCCGCTCGTTTTGCGCCGATAATGAATATTTCGTCAAGTAACCCTAGGATCCAACTCGGCGTAACCGGGTCAACTGTTCTCTATGGCGCGCATAGCGTTTCGACCCAGAGCGAGAAGCCTGAAGGCGTGGGCCAGCGGCGCCCCCGAGCTTTGCTGCCGCTGTCGGCGGCTGGCTCAACGTGACCCGAAAGCAGAACGCTCTGGTTCGTATCTTTCAGTTGTATACAGACTGTGGTCGAATAACATCGAGTTTGAATCAACTTCACAAAAAACTGCCACTGACCAGCCATTTGGGGTGGGCCCCGTCGGGCTCGAACCGACGACCCACGGATTAAAAGTCCGATGCTCTACCAACTGAGCTAGAGGCCCTTGTGAACTAACCTACCGGTTTATTCGCCGAGGCCGAAATTGCGGCTCACGGCTGACGCACCTTTTTATGTCGTACCTTTGTGGAGGAAAAACCACGAGAACAGGAGCAGCCCGGGTGAGCGACGATTTTCACAAGCCGACACTGTTCGCCAGCTCGACGTTCGAGGCGTTCAAGGGCGGCGAAGACCCGGCGCACATCAGCCGGTTGGCGCACGACACCGCTGCAGCGCTGCTGAGCCGGGTACGCGAAGACCGAGATCCCGAGGTCATCGACCGGCTCATCGCGTACACCGACGTCAACGGTATCGATGCCATCGCCGAGCTCTGGTCACGGGCATCCGCTCGCAGTCTGCCGGGTGCCCTCTGGCGCATCTACCTGCTGCGCGCGCTGACGCGGCAAGACCCTGAGCAGTCGAGTTTCGTCTTTCAGCGGGGGGCCGACATGTCGTCGACCATCGACCCGGTGGTTGCGGGCGCGTCGACGCCCACCGGGCCCGAAGAGATCACCGAGCTGGCCGACCAGATTCTGCGCGGGCTGTTCGAGGGTGACTTCGCCGTTGCGCTCGATCGGGCGGCCGCGTTCTGTCGCCTGATGTCGGCGGGATGCGCGAGCCTGGCCGATGACGCCGAGGTGGTTTCGCCGGCGAGAGCGAGCGAACTGACCACCCGTGCGCTGCGGTTCCACTCCATTGCAGCCGAACTGACGGCGTGCGCAACCCTCTGGCGACGTCAGAGCCTCGATTGAACGACCGGGCCGATCGTTTGATAAACTGTGATGGTCGGGCCGTGGTAACCCCGGGCTCCAAATTTAGCCGCTCCGAGCGGCCTCGCGCCGAGAGGCGTTTCCACGGCCCGACATCTCTTATGGCACGAGCTGCGTACACGGAGCCCGTCGCGTACGCACCGCATGGGCGTGTGGCCGCATGAGACCGTTCCGGTTTGCAGCCGTGCTCTGGACCGTGGTGGCCCTCGGCCTGAACGCGTACATCCATTTCACGCTCGCCCCCTCCGTCGAGACGTTTCCGGGTTCTGCGCTGCCCAGCAGTGGCATAAACCTCGGCACCCTCTACTACGTCGAGGCCGGCGTCAATGCGCTCGCCGCGGTTCTGGTGCTCATCCGCCCGCGTGTCTGGAGTTCGCTCTTCGCCGTGCTGGTCGCCCTGACTGGCCTGGCGACCCTCGTCGTCTCGGTGTGGATGCCCATCCACCTGCCGCTCGGCCTCCCAGGAGTGCCCATGGGCTCGTGGACGACGGAGAAAGCCATCTCGGCCGGCGCCCAGGCTTTTGTCGTGGTCAGCGGCATGATTGTCGCCGCTACGACCCGCCGGCGATAGCCGAAAACGCCGTTCACGGCGCCTCGGGCAATCCGTTTGAGCCGGTGCGCCGAATATCCGTTGTCACCCAAGACACTGATGACCAACCGAGGGAGGGCAAGACCTGCGATGCTTAAGCTTGTGACCCATCAAAGCGAACGTGATGACCCTCTGCAGGAGTCGAGTCTTGACTCTCTGCTGCAGCGCATCGCCACCTCAGATCAGCGGGCATTCTCCGAGTTGTACGACAGGGTCGCCCCTCGAGTGCTCGGTCTGATCAAACGCCTGCTCGTCGACCACGCGCAATCTGAAGAGGTGGCGCAAGAGGTCTTCCTCGAGATTTGGAAGACCGCAGCGAAGTTCGACACCAACAAAGGCGCCGCGATGTCGTGGATCCTCACGATGTCTCACCGCCGAGCCGTCGACCGGGTGCGTGCCTCGCAGTCGGGCCACGACCGCGACATCAAGATCGGCATCCGCGACCTGCCGCAAGAGTATGACCACGTCGCCGAGAGCGTCGAGATTCGCATCGAACACGAGAGGGTGAAGAAGGCGATGGGCCAACTGACCGAGCTTCAACGCCAGGCCGTCTCGCTCGCGTACTACGGCGGGTACAGCCACAGCGAGGTGGCAGAAATGCTTCACGTGCCCATTGGCACGGTGAAAACACGATTACGCGATGGAATGATTCGCCTGAGAGATGAAATGGGGGTTACCTCATGACGAAAGATGTTGACTACCTCTCGTCTGGTGCCTACGCCCTGAATGCGCTGACCCCCGACGAGGCTCGTGCGTTCGAACAGGCGATGCGTGAGTCGCCCGACCTCGCAACCGAGAGCGACGATCTGCTCGAGACGGCCGTGCTTCTGGCACTGGCGGCTACGCCGGTCGAACCGAGCGCAGGCTTGAAGTCGTCGATCATGGCGAAGCTGGCAGAGACGGCTCAGGATGCCCCGCTCACCGCGAGCCTGCATTCAGTGTCGAACGCGGCCGCCGTGCCCCTGGCCGAAGGCCTTCGAGCTGCCCAGCCCGAATCCGCCCCGGCGTCGCCCGACGCTGCCCAGCCCGAACCCCTCACCGCCGCTACAGCAAAGGCCCACTCGCGGTGGTTCAGCCGCCCGGTCGGAGCCCTCGTGGCAGCCGCAGCCGCTGTCGCCCTGTTCGTCGGTGGTGGCGTGGTCGGGTCTGCGTTCATGCAGAACACCTCGTCGACGTCGCAGCAGGCAGCAGCCAGCTCGCTGGCCGAGATCTACGCGGCCTCTGATGTCGAGAGCACGCACAGCACCGTGAATGGCGGTGGTGAGGCCACCGTTCTCTGGTCGAGCAAGCTCGGCAAGTCGGCGGTCGTCGCAACCGGGCTGCCGTCGCTGCCGTCGAACAAGACGTACGAGGCCTGGTACATCAACGGGTCGAACGTGAGCCCGGCTGGTACCTTCACGCCGGGTGGCGACACCACCACCTGGCACGTTCTGACGGGCACCATGACCGCGGGCGACACCGTGGGTGTCACCGTCGAGCCGGCCGGTGGCTCGCAGAAGCCCACGACGAATCCCATCCTGGCGGTTCCGAGCGTCATCTGATCCACCTGCAATACAGCAACCTGAAACACAGCAGCACCTGAAACACAGCCACAGCAGAGAAATGCCCCGCCGGTCATCCGGCGGGGCATTTCTCGTGGTGCAGAGCGAGTACGGCGAGCAGCTACCCGAAGCGACCCGACACGTAGTCTTCGGTCTCTTTCATCGAGGGGCTGCCGAAGATGGTGGTGGTGTCGTTGTACTCGATGAGCTTGCCGGGCTTGCCCGTGCCCGCGATGTTGAAGAACGCCGTCTTGTCTGAGACGCGACTGGCCTGCTGCATGTTGTGCGTCACAATGACGATCGTGTACTGCTCTTTGAGCTCGGTGATGAGGTCTTCGATGGCGAGCGTCGAGATGGGGTCGAGCGCCGAGCACGGCTCATCCATCAGCAGCACGTCGGGCTCGACGGTGATGGCGCGTGCGATGCACAGACGCTGCTGCTGGCCGCCGGAGAGGCCGCCGCCGGGCAGGCTCAGCCGGTCTTTGACCTCGTTCCAGAGGTTGGCGCCGCGCAGGCCCTTCTCAACGAGCTCGTCACCGTCGCCCTTGCTGAGACGCTTGTTGTTGAGCTTCAGGCCGGCCAGAACGTTGTCGCGAATCGACATGGTCGGAAACGGGTTTGCGCGCTGGAAGACCATACCCACCTGGCGACGAACCATCACGGGGTCGACCCCGGAGTCGTAGAGGTTGTTGCCGTCGATGAGCACCTCGCCTTTGACGTGTGCGCCAGGAATCACCTCGTGCATGCGGTTCAGCGTGCGAAGGAAGGTCGACTTGCCGCAGCCCGACGGCCCGATGAACGCCGTGACCGTGCGCGGTTCGATGGTGATCGTGACGCCTTCGACGGCAAGAAAGTCGGTGTAGTAGACGTTGAGGTCGTTGACTTCGATTCGCTTTGACACGGGGTTCCTAACAAGTGTTCGGGTGAGAGCAGAAGAACGGCGGACGAGTGGGGGAGGGGCGTTAGCGCGAGCCCTTGGGGGCGAAGATGCGCGCAATCAGACGGGCGATCAGGTTCAGAATCACCACGAGAATGACGAGCAGCAGCGCGGCACCCCACGCCGAGCTGTTCGATGCGGCGATGTCTTTGCCGGGGAAGGCAAAGCCGGTATAGGCCAGCACGGGCAGTGTCTGCATGGGGCCGTCGAACGGATTGGCGTTGAAGTTGTCGGTGAAGCTCGCGGCCAGGAAGATGGGCGCGGTCTCACCGATGACGCGGGCCACCGCGAGCATGATGCCCGTGATGAGGCCGGCGATGGCGGTGGGCAGCACGATCTTCACGATTGTTGCGAACTTCGACACACCGAGGGCGTACGACGCCTCCCGCAAGTCGCCGGGCACGAGGCGCAGCATCTCCTCGCAGGCACGTACGACGGTGGGAATCATCAGAACAGACAGGGCCACCGAAGCAGAGAACCCGCTGAAGGCTTTCGGGCCCACGATGATCGAGAACAGCGAGAACGCGAACAGGCCGGCGACGATCGACGGGATGCCTGTCATCACATCGACCAGAAACGTCACCGTTCGGGCGAGCCACTGTTTCGGCAGCGCGTATTCCACCAGGTAGATCGAGGTGAACAGCCCGATGGGTATCGAGATGAGAGCCGCAATGCCGGTGATGATCAGCGTGCCGACGATGGCCTGCAGCGCGCCGGGCGTCTGCGTCACCTCGAGGGTGTTGGGGTCGAAGGTCGAGGCACCGGTCTGGGTGATGAAACTCCAGCTCAGTTCGCTGGCACCCTTGGCGACAACCGTGGCGAGCGTTGAGATGAGGGGGATGAGCGCCAGCAGAAAGGCAACGGTGACCAGGCCGCGAACGATACGGTCAGTGGCCTTTCGACGGTTCTCTACGACGACCGAGAGAAGCCCGAGGGCGATGAGGTAGACCACGGCGGTGAGCACGAGCCAGCCCACCACGTTGAAGCCGATGAGCAGAAGCAGCAGCGCGCTGACAACTGCGGCACCGATGATCACGTACAGTTCGGCGAAGCGCGGCAGCTGGCCGGTGGTCAGCGAGTTGCCGACCGGCCCGGTGGGCTTCACGCGCGGGCTGAGGGCGGTCAATATCTCGCTCCTTCGATGTCTTCTTCAGGGGTGGGGCCTTCGTCGTCGGCAATGCCGGCGCTGCTGCGACCCGATACCACGTCGAGTGCGGTGGCCGAAGCGAAGTCACCGGCGGGAACGCGGCTGAGTGGCCCGGGGCTCTTGGGCGAGACCTTCGACTTCGTGCGCTTGCCTTTGCGGCCGCCGACAATGACACGGGCGATCGAGTTCACGGCGAGCGAGATGACGAACAGCATCAGGCCCGTACCGATGAGCGCGTCGCGCTGCAGCGTGGTGGCGATAGGAAAGTTGAGGGCGATGTTCGCCGCGATGGTCTGCGAGTTCTTACCCTCGGTGATGAGGTTCACCGACACGAGGATGGCCGGCGAGATGATGAGCGCAATGGCCATCGTCTCACCCAGCGCCCGGCCGAGGCCGAGCAGTGTGGCGCTCACGATTCCCGACTTGGCGTACGGGAACACAGCCATGCGAATCATTTCCCAGCGCGTCGCGCCGAGGGCGAGGGCCGCCTCTTCGTGCAGGCGCGGGGTCTGCAGGAAGATCTCGCGGGAGATCGAGGTGATGATGGGCAGAATCATCACGGCCAGCACGAGGGCGCCAGCGAGAATCGTGGAGCCTGTGGTTGACACGGGGCCGCCGAACAGCGGGATCCAGCCCAGGTTCGCGGCCAGCCAGTCTGACAGTGGGAGCAGGAACGGGCGGATGACGATGATGCCCCAGAGACCGAACACGATCGAGGGTACGGCGGCCAGCAGGTCTACGAGGTAGCCCAGAATGCTGGCGAGGCGACGCGGCGCGTAGTGCGAGATGAACAGGGCGATGCCGATGCCGATCGGTGCACCGAACAGCAGCGCGATGGCAGCCGACCAGAGTGTGCCCCAGATGAGCGGGCCGACATAGGCCCAGAAGTTGGGAAAGCCCGCGGTGGGGCCGGTGTTGAGCTGACTCTCGGTCGACCAGTCGGCCGTGATGGCGGGAATGGCCGAGATGATCAGAAAGAGCGCAACGCCCGCGAGGATGATCATGATGAGCATCGCAGAGCCCGTGCTCAACGATTTGAAGATGAAATCGCCTGGGCGAGCCCGGGTCGATCGCCGGGGGAGGGTCGCGTCTTCGCGCGATCCCTTCCCGGCGCCGGTCGTGCCCGGCGTCTGGCCTGACCCGCCCGCCGAACTCGGGGTTGCAGATCGAACTGTTGTTTTGTCGCTCACAGCGTTCTTTCTCGAGAGTTCAGCAGGCAGATCAAACAGAAACCGGATGTTTCAAACTACTACTTGACGGAGGCGAGGGCCGTCTGAACCTTGGTCAGCATCTCATCCGGGATGGGAGCCGAGCCGGCGTTCTTCGCGGCGACCTGCTGGCCGACCGACGAGGCTACGAAGCCGATGAACGACTTGGTGAGCGTGGCCTGGGCGGCGGTCTTGAACGTGGTGCAGACGATCTGGTACGAGATCAGCGGGATCGGGTACACCGTGGTGCCGGTCAGCTTCGAGTAGTCGAACTTCTGCGACAGATCGCCGGTAGCGGTGGGTACCGTGGTGGCGGCTGCGGCGAACGCTGCGGTTGCGCCCTCCTGCGAGAAGGCGACCTTGTTGACAGTTGCCGCAGTGGCGGTGCCGATCGCGCTGTGGTCGGCGTAACCGATGGTGCCGGAGCCCGCGGTGACGGCCTGAACGACGCCAGAGCCACCCTTCTGCGACGAGACGTTGCCCTTGATGGGCCACGCGTTGCTGGCCGGGTTGGTCCAGATGGTCGGCGACGCAGCGCTGAGGAAGTTCGTGAAGTTCTGCGTGGTGCCAGAACCGTCTGAACGAGCGACCGTGGTGATGGCCGTTGCAGGCAGCGTCACGCCGGGGTTGTCGGCGACGATGGCCGGGTCGTTCCACGTGGTGATGGCGAGCGAGAAGATCTTGGCGATCGTGTCGGTCGACAGGTTCAGCGTGGTGACGCCCGGGAGGTTGTAGATGAGTGCGACGCCGTCGAGGTAGACGGGCAGGTTGAGCGCGCCGCCGGTGCCGCAGATGGCCTGCGAGCTGGTCTGCTGGTCGGCCTTGAGAGGCGCGTCGGAGCCAGCGAAGTCGTAGCTGCCGGCGAGCCAGTTGGTGACGCCACCGCCCGAGCCCTGCGACTTGTCGTAGTTCACGGTGACGCCCGCGACCTGAGCCTTGTACGCCGTGATCCAGGCGTTCTCGGCGTTGGCCTGGGCGCTGGATCCGCCCGCAGTGATGGTACCGGTGAGTGATGCGTCGAGCGGAGCCGAGGTGACGGCTGCGCTCGCGGCGCCGGTTGAAGCTGAGGTGCTCGAGCCGCTGGTGCTGCTACTGCTGCAGGCGGAGAGCGCGATGGCTACCGTTACGAAAACGGCTCCGGTCGCAGCCACATTTTTGAACTTCACTGTGTTCCCTTCAATTCGAGGCCGGTGCAGGCCCTCACTGAAGATATGCACGGCGCCTGACCACGCTCCCCCTGAGAGGTGAACAGAAGGTTAACGACGGTCGACGAATCGGGGTTTCAGCCGAACCCGATGTCAGACGGATTGCGGAACGTGCGTCTCGATCGCAATGATGCCGGAGCCGGGCCGATCGTGCGAGAGGTGCAGCACCGAGAAGCCCGCCACCGGCAGATCTCCAGCGCGGCTGAGCGAGGGCTGCCGAGAACCGCCCGCGGCGAGACCGATCTCCCGAACGATCTCGGGCAGCACAGGCCCGTGTGAGCACAGGATGCTCGACCGCAGCTTGCGCACCCGCTTCGCCACCACGTGCCGCACGTCGCTCGTGCCGTCTTCGAAGGCGTCTTGGCTGATGCGATCGGTTGCCCGTACGCGAATGGATGTGGCTTCGGCGAACGGTGCCACGGTCTCGAGGCAGCGGCGGGCGGTGCTCGACACGATGACCTCGGCGCCGAATGCGCGGAGCGAGGGCACGATCACGTTCGCGTCGTTGCGCCCGCGGTGGGTGAGCGTTCGCAGGGCATCCGGGCCGTCGAATTCAGTGCCGGGGATGGTTTTGGCGTGCCGCAGCGCGATCAGGGCGAAGGTGCGGGAGACGCCCTGGTCGACGAGCAGCTGGAAGCGTTCGAGCACTTCGACGTCGCGTTCGTACGTGAGTGACTTCTTGGCTCGGCGTAGCGACATCCATTCGCACCCTGCCACCTCTTCACCCGGTTCGAAGGTCGACGACGACAGCGCTGCGGTGGTGACCTCGGCGGCCCAGTAGTACACGACCTTGTCGCGATTGTTGGGCATGGTGTAGCTCGTCAACCCAAGAGGTACCCCGAGGTCGATTGCGAGGCCGGTCTCTTCGAGCGTCTCGCGCACGGCCGTCTCCGGCAGCGTCTCGCCCGGCTCGACCTTGCCCTTGGGCAGAGAGATGTCGGCCCGTTGCTCCCGGTGAATGACGAGAACGCGCACCTTGTCGCCGTCGAGGCGCCAGCACACCGCGCCGGCGGCGTAGACGGTCACCGTGCAATGCCCGTTCGTTTGCGGCGCGAGGTGAGATACATGAGGCGGTCTTGCAGATCGATGAGCGTTTCGCCGGCATCGTTGGTGGTGTGCCTGGCCCACTCGCCTTCGCCGTCGAGCCACCAGGCGGTGACGGTGTCAGACATGGCCAACTCGAACATCGACGCGATCTCTTTGAGGTGATCGGGAGCTGTGAGGCGAACCAGCGCCTCGACCCGGCGGTCGAGGTTGCGGTGCATCATGTCTGAGCTGCCGATGAACACCTGCGGGTCGCCGTTGTTCACGAACGAGAAGATACGCGAGTGTTCGAGGTAGCGACCGAGAATCGAACGCACCCGAATAGTTTCGCTGAGCCCGGGCACACCCGGTTTGATGGCGCAGATGCCGCGCACCCACACATCGATGGGCACGCCGGCCTGGCTCGCGCGGTAGAGACCGTCGATGATGGCCTCGTCGACGATGGAGTTCAGCTTGATGCTGATGCCAGAGGGCAAGCCGACTGACGCGTTCGTGGCCTCCTGCGCTATGCGTTTGAGCAGCCCTTTTCGAAGATGCAGCGGCGCCACCAGCAGTCGCTTGAACTTCTTCTCGATGGCGTACCCCGAGAGCTCGTTGAACAGCCTGGTGAGGTCTTTGCCCACCTGGTCGTCTGCAGTGAACAACCCGAAGTCTTCGTAGACTCGCGAGGTCTTCGGGTTGTAGTTGCCGGTGCCGATGTGGCTGTAATGCCTGAGGTGGCCTTTTTCGCGGCGCACCACGAGGGCCAGCTTGCAGTGCGTCTTCAGGCCCACGAGGCCGTACACCACGTGCACGCCGGCCTTCTCGAGCTTGCGTGCCCACGAGATGTTCGCCTGCTCGTCGAAGCGCGCTTTGATCTCGACGAGAGCGAGCACTTGCTTGCCCGCCTCGGCCGCGTCGATCAGGGCCTCGACGATGGGGCTGTCACCGCTGGTGCGGTAGAGCGTCTGCTTGATGGCCAGCACGTCGGGGTCGGCCGCGGCCTGCTCGAGAAACGCCTGCACGCTGGTGGCGAACGACTCGTAGGGGTGGTGCACCAGGATGTCTTGTCGCGCGATGGCCTTGAAGATGTCGGGGCGCGCGTTCGGCTCGGGCGGCAGCAGGTGCACGTTCGTGGTGGGCACGTGCTTGGGGTACTTCAGGTCTGGCCGGTCGATCTTGCCGAGCTCGAACAGGCCGCCGAGGTCGAGCGGGCCGGGCAGACGGTAGACCTCCTGCTCGGTGACGTCGAGCTCCCGAACGATGAGGCCGAGGGTCACGTCATCCATGTCTTCGGTGATCTCGAGCCGGATGGGCGGGCCGAAGCGGCGCTTCAGAAGCTCTTTCTCGAGCGCCTGAATCAGGTTCTCGGTGTCGTCTTCTTCGATTTCGACGTCTTCGTTGCGGGTGACCCTGAACACGTGGTGCTCGAGCACCTCCATGCCGGGAAACAGGTGGCCGAGGTGATTGGCCATCAGGTCTTCGAGACTGATGAAGCGCACGTCTCTGGTGCGTTCACGCGGGTCGACCCGCACGAAGCGGGGCAGCACCTGCGGCACCTTGAGGCGGGCGAATTCCTGGCGGTCTGATTTCGGGTTGCGCACGCGTACCGAGAGATTCAGCGACAGCCCGGAGATATAAGGGAATGGATGCGCGGGGTCGACGGCCAGAGGCATCAAGACCGGGAAGATCTCTTCGCTGAACACCTCGGTGAGGCGGTCTTTCTCGTTCTGTTCGAGCGACTGCCATTCGACGATGTGGATGCCCGCGCCATCGAGCGCCGGCTTCACCAGGTTCTGGTACGCCGCCGCGTGTCTGGCCTGCAGTTCGTGCACGGCGAGCGAGATGTCGTCGAGCACCTCCTGCGGCCCGCGCCCCACGTTGGTGGGCACGGCCAGCCCGGTCACGATACGGCGCTTCAGACCGGCGACCCGCACCATGAAGAACTCGTCGAGGTTGCTGGCGAAGATGGCCAGGAAGTTCGCCCGCTCGATGACCGGCAGCGAGGCGTCTTCGGCGAGCTCGAGCACGCGGCGGTTGAAGGCCAGCCAGCTCAGCTCGCGGTCGAGGTAGCGGCCTTCGGGCAACGCCGGGTCGTTGGGGTCTTCTACCATCTCGAAATCGTCGTCGAGATAGTCGGAGCCCACGCCCGCGTCGAGGGTGATGTTGTCGCCGTCCATCCCATCATCATGTCACCCCCGGGTGATCTCCGAGAGTAAACGGGAGGTGAACGAGGGGGAGGCGGCTAACGCCTGCGGTACTGCACGTCGATCGTGTGGTCGGTGAACCCCAGCGAGCGGTAGAGAGGTACGGCCGGGGTGTTGTCTTCTTCTACATAGAGGGCTGCGGTGCGGCAGCCGCGGCCGAGTAGATGGGAGAGCCCACGCAGCATCAGTTCACGCCCGAGACCCTGCCCCGAGTGGCTGGCATCCACGCCGATGACGTAGATCTCGCCGACGGTGTCGCCGGGTTCGACCTTCAGCCAGTTGTACCCGATCATCTCGCCGTCGGGCGAGCGCGCGACGAGAAAGTCGTTCGCATCGAACCAGTCGTCTGCCATGCGGGCGTGCAGGTCGTCGACGGTGAGTCTGCCCTGTTCCGGATGCCCGTGGAACACCCGCGCGTTCAACTCGACCCACGCTTCATCGTCCTGCCCCGGCACGAACGCTTCGACGCGGGTCACGCCGGTCGTCGGCGGCATTTCGGCAGTCAACGGCATGCGCAACTGCAGCAGGGTACGTACCGGTTCGAAGTCGTGCCGTGCGGCGAGGGCGCGGGCGCCCGGGTGGTCGCCGTGGGCCCAGGCCAGGGTGGGCGCGGGATGAGCTGCGACGAACGGTTCGAGCAGTCGAACCAGCAGCGGTCCGGTGCGGCTGGTGAGCATGTGCGCCGTGAGTGCTTCACCGTGGCCGCGCCGCCGGGCATCCGGAGCGATGACCAGCTCGAGAGTGTCGTCGGTGACAGCCGCGGCACCGACCAGGCTGTCGCTGTCGAGGCGGTCGCCCTCGAAAGCCAGAACCACGAAGTTCGTTCCGGCGCGGGCGTCGGCGAGGGTCTGGTCGTTGAACGGCGGCTGGCCGTCTGACAGGGCGGCGCGCGAGAGCAGAGCGGTCAGCGCGGCAACGTGCGCCGCGCCTTCCGGGTCAAACTCCGCGAGCCCCAGCGAGGCGGTCATTCTCGTCTTCGAAGAAGTTGAACCGGTAGCCGACGTTTCGCACGGTGCCGATGAGCGACTCGAGGTCACCGAGTTTCGCTCGCAGGCGCCTCACGTGCACGTCGACCGTGCGGGTGCCACCGAAGTAGTCGTAGCCCCACACTTCGCTGAGCAGTTGCTCGCGGGTGAAGACGCGTGAGGGGTTGAGGGCGAAGAAGCGCAGCAGTTCGAACTCTTTGAACGTGAGGTCGAGCGGGCGGCCGTGCACCCGGGCCGAATAGCTCGCTTCGTCGATGACCACGCCAGAGGCCTGGATCTTCGACGACGACTGCTCTTGAACCTGACGGCCGATGGCGAGACGGATGCGTGTGTCGACTTCGGCGGGCCCGGCGCTCTCGAGCACCACATCGGCCGCGCCCCACTCGGCGCTGACGGCGGTGAGCCCGCCCTCGGTGAGGATGAGCACAATGGGCACGCCGATACCCGTGGTCTTCAGAATCTTGCAGAGCGAACGAGCGCTGGCGAGGTCGCGCCGCGCGTCGATGAAGATGAGATCGCAGTTGGGGGTGTTCACCAGCTGTGATGCCTCTGCGGGAATCTGACGGGTGCGGTGACTCAACAGAGAGAGCGCAGGAAGTACCTCTTTGTCGACCGCAGAGGTCAGGATCAACAACTGCGCCACAGAGATCCTCCAGAAGTTACCTTCCACAATCCTAGCGGTTTGACCTCGGTACTCGCCGCATCGGGCAGAATGGGCAGGTGAACATGCTGCTGCTGAAGACGGTCGTGCCCATCTGGCTGCTCACTGCGGTGGGAGCTGTTCTCATCGCCGTTGCGTCGGCGCCCAGCGAGTACCTGCTCTACCTGCCGGTGGCGCTCGGTTCGGCCACCGTCGTCACGCTCATCGCGCAGCTGGCGTTGACACGGCCGGAGGGCTTCGTCGATCGGGTCGCAGCGAGCATCGCCGGCTCCTTCGTCATACTCGCTGTGACGACGCTCGTGCTTGTGCCCTTCACATTCGCCTAGAATTGACGCATGTCATACGTGCCTCTTGAACTCTTCTACCTCGGGCTCCTCGGTCTTGCGGGGGTCGGCATCGCCTTCACGTCGATTGTGGTCATCCTGAGGCTGTTCCGCGGCCAGCGCTAACCGCTGCTGCAACCGACATCTCCTCGTGGTGATTGAAATCCCCTCTGGGCTGCCGCCCGAGATCGTTCCACTTTCCTGGCTCCTCGGCGTGTGGGAGGGAACCGGTGTCATCGACTACACCGTCGGCGACGAGAAGAAGACGTATGAGTTCGGCCAGCGTGTGAGTTTCAGCCACGACGGTCTGCCCTACCTGAACTACAGCTCGTACAGCTGGCTGCTCGACGAGAAGACCACGCCGCTGGTCACCGAGATGGGCTACTGGCGGCTCAGCCGCCCCGCAGTCGACGGCGACCCAGGCCCTGGCATGCTGCCCGGTGCCGACCCGCGGCCGTACGCCAGCACCGAGGCTGTCGAGGGTCTTCGCAATGCCGGCGACGGCTTCGACATCGAGGTCTCGCTGCTGCACCCGGGCGGCGTCGACGAGCTCTACATCGGCCAGGTGAAGGCCGCCCGCATCGACCTCGCCACCGACGCCGTGATGCGCTCGCACTCGGCGAAGGAATATTCTGCGGCCACTCGCATTTATGGCTTAGTGGCGGGGCACCTGCTCTGGGCGTGGGACATCGCGGCGCTCGGCCAAGACCTGCGCACCCATGCGTCGGCACGGCTCGCCAAAACAGACTGAGAAGGTTCTCGTGACCGCATCCCCATTCCTCGCCCTGCCCGGCGCTGTCAACGGCAGCGGTGACACCCTCGGGGTCGCGGCGCACTACGGCAACCCGCTGCGTGAACAGCGTCTTCTCGTCGGCGGAGCGGTGGTCGATCTCTCGCACCGCGGGGTCATCTCGGTGACCGGCCCCGACCGGCTGAGCTGGCTCGACTCCGTCACCAGCCAGAGCCTGAAGCAGCTGGCCGCGGGCTCGTCGGCCGAGACTCTTCTGCTCGACCCGAGTGGGCGCGTCGAACACGCCATCCGCGTCTTCGACGACGGCGTCACCGCGTGGCTGCTCGTCGACGGCGGCGAGGTCGAGGCGCTGACCGCGTGGTTGTTGCGGATGCGCTTCATGCTGCGGGTCGAGATCGCCGACCGGTCGGTCGAGTTGGCCACGGTGGGCTGGATGCCGGGCTCCGACGAGCAGGGTGCGCCGGGCGCCGGGGTCGAGGCCGGAATCGAAGAGTTCGCCGCCGCGGAGAACGGCGTTGCCGTGACGTGGGCCGACCCGTGGGCCGAAGTCGTCGCCGGGGGGCACCAGTACGCAGAGATCGACGAGCATCCGGGAGCCGAATGGCGCTGGCGAGAGACTCTGGTACCGCGAGACTCACTCGGCGCGCTCGCCGATGCAGTTCGCCGCGGCGAACTGCAGGTCGCCGGCGCGCTGGCCGCCGAAGCGCTGCGCATCGCTGCCTGGCGGCCGCGGCTCAGCACAGAGGCCGATGAGAAGCTGATTCCGCACGAGGTCGACTGGATCCGCTCGGCGGTGCACCTGAACAAGGGCTGTTACCGCGGGCAAGAGACTGTGGCGAAGGTGCACAATCTCGGGCATCCGCCGCGCCGGCTGGTCATGCTGCACCTCGACGGGTCTGACGCTGTGCTGCCCGCGCCCGGCGACGAGGTGCTGGTGCCTGCGTCGGCGACGGTGCTCGCGACGACACCGGATGCCCCCGACACCGTGGTGGGTCTCATCACGTCGAGCGCACTGCACTTCGAGCTCGGCCCCATCGCCCTCGCGCTGGTCAAGCGCACTACCCCCGTCGAGGCCGTTCTCGCGGTGTCGAGCGAGTCGATCAGGGTGGCGGCGAACCAGGAGATCATCGTTCCGCCCGAGGCCGGTGCTGCCGTGGGGCGCATTCCGCGGCTGCCCCGGCTCGGAGCCCAGCGCCGCTGAGCACGCCGCAGGCGAGGGGCCTCGACGTGTGCTGTCCATGCCCGTCTGAGAGCACTTTGCGTCTTCTCGATGGGGCCGGGTGAGACGGCGGAGGGGGGAAAATAGGGTGGTGACGAAACGCTCGACCTCCTCCGTGCGGGCGTGGGCGCGGTCGGGGTCTCTGCGCTCGGCCGCATCGGCGTGGCCCATCGTGCAGCTTGTAGCGGCTGTGGTGGTGGCGTATTCCGTGTCGCGGTTCGTGCTCGGGCACCCGTCGCCGGTGACCGCGGCGACCGTCACCCTGTCGAGCCTTGGTTTCGTGCGAGATGCCCGGCCCCTCAGGGTGCTCGAGACGGCAATCGGGGTCACGCTCGGAATAACGCTCAGTGAAGTGATTCTGCTCGCCTTCGGCCAGGGCGTTGCGCAGCTGGCGCTCGCCGTCGTCGTCACGTTGGTCGCCGCCCGATTCTTCTCGCCCGCGCCCGGCTTCGCCATCGTTGCGGCCTCGCAGTCGGCGCTGGTGGCGATTCTGCCGGTGGTGGCCAGTGGGCCGTTCACGCGCACGGCCGACGGGCTCGTCGGTGGCGCCACCGCGTTGCTGCTCACCGCGCTGATTCCGCGAGACGCGCGTCGCGAGGCCAGGGCCGAGGCGAAACGCGTTGTTGCAACGTTCTCGCGCATCGTCGCGTCGCTCGTCGTCGAACTGCGCCGGGGCGACGACAACGAGGTGGGCCGGGTGCTCGACGAGGCCCGCACCACCCAGCCCTTGATCGACCAGTGGCGAACCTCGCTCGATTCGGCGATCGGCATCGCAACGCTGTCGCCTTTTCTGCGCCGCCGTCTCCCAGAGCTGCGCCGCCAGCGGGATCTGTTGGCCGGCCTCGACCTCGCCGTTCGCGACCTGCGGGTGGTCACTCGGCGCCTCACCGTGATCATGCGCGATGGCCGGCCGCGCCCCGAATTCGCCGATCTGCTCGATCGACTCGTCGGCGCTGTGAACCTGCTCGAGCAGAGCATCGATGACCCCCTCGTTCGCCCGCTGGTACGGCAGAACCTCATTCTCATCGCCGTGAAGCTCAGCCCCGATGAGCTCTTCCCGGGCAGCTCGGTCATCGAAGGGTCGGTGGTGATGGAGTTGCGCCCGCTCGTCATGGACCTGCTGACAGCCACCGGTCTCACGGCCGACGAGGCGCGCGCGGCGCTGCCCGTGCTCGGGGCGTAGGGCGCCGACGTTAGTGCCAGTCGAACCCGAGCGGTGCCACGTGCGACCAGGGCAGCGTGAGTTCGCCCAGGCGCCAGCGTGCGGCGGGGCCGAGCACCGGCCATCCGCAACCCGCCAGGGCCCGCACGGCACCAACCCAGCGCTGCCGCGGGCCGTACACCGAGAGCGGTGCGCTGTGCTGCCACACTCGGTCGAGCTCAGTGAGAAGGGCGTGCACCGGTTCACCCGCAACGTTGCGGTGAATCAGTATCTTCGGCAGCCTCTCCGCCACGATCGAGGGGCGCTCGAGGTCGGCGAGGCGCAGCGAGATGGTGAGCGTCTGCGGCCCGTCGGCCGTCACCGCGACCCAGCTCGACACCCGGCCGATCTCGTCGCAAGTGCCCTCGATGAGCGTGCCGCCGGGTTGAAGACGGCCGGTCATGAGCTTCCAGGCCGCGAGAACCTCGGTCTCGTCGTATTGCCGCAGAACGTTGAAGGCCCGGATGACCGTGGCTGCGTCGTGCTCGGCGAGCGGTGTCTCGAACCCGCCCCGCGCGAACGTCACCCGGGCATCTGCGCCGAACGAGGTTGCGCCCGCGCGAACCTCGGCCAGCTGACGCCGGGCCGTCTCGACACGCTCGGGTGAGATCTCGAGGCCGACGACCGCCACGTCGGGCCGAACCCGGGCCAGTCGCTGGTGCAGTTCGAACGCCGTGACGCCGCTCGCCCCGAACCCCAGATCGACGACCACGGGGTCGACGGCGGTGCGCAGAGCCGCGAGCGTGGCGATGTGGCGGTCGACGCGGCGCAGCCTGTTCGTGTTGGTGGTTCCGCGCGTGATCTGGCCGATGGGCATGGTTCTAGACTAATTCCATGACTGAGCCCTACACCTTGATTCTGCTGCGCCACGGCAACAGCGACTGGAACCAGAAGAACCTGTTCACCGGCTGGGTCGATGTGGGCCTGAGCGAGCAGGGCGTGGGCGAGGCGAAGCGCGCTGGCGAGCTGTTGGCCGAGTCGGGTCTCGCGCCCGACGTGCTGTACACCTCGCGCCTGGTTCGCGCCATCGAGACCGCGAACTATGCGCTCACCGTCGCCGATCGGCTGTGGATCGATGTGAAGCGCTCGTGGCGGCTCAACGAGCGTCACTACGGCGCACTGCAGGGCAAAGACAAGGCGCAGACGCTGGCGGAGTACGGCCCCGAGCAGTTTCAGACCTGGCGCCGCTCGTACGACGTGCCGCCGCCCCCCATCGCCGACGATGACCAGTATTCGCAGCTGGGCGACCCGCGCTACGCCGACCTCGGTGATGCGGTACCGCGCACCGAGTGCCTCAAAGACGTGGTCGATCGCATGCTGCCGTACTGGTTCAGCGACATCACGGTCGACCTGGCCGCGGGCAAGACCGTTCTGGTCACGGCCCACGGTAACTCGCTGCGCGCGCTGGTCAAGCACCTCGACGGCATCTCAGACGACGACATCGCCGAGCTGAACATTCCCACGGGCATCCCGCTCGTGTACACGCTCGACGAAAACTTCGTGCCCACGAAGCCCGCCGCGTACCTCGACCCCGAGGCTGCGGCCGCGGGGGCTGCTGCGGTGGCGGCGCAGGGTAAGAAGTAGTAACTGATGAAAAAGCCCCGCGTCTCTGTGTCAGAGGCGCGGGGCTTTCAGATTGTGGGGCGAAGGCGAGAGTTGCTCCTGCTCTCACACGACGGATCACAGCTCCGTCGCCGCAGGGGCGCGCGATCGCGATGCGATCGCTTCAGCGAACCCCTGCGCCCGTCCACTCACCCGTGGCGAGGTACTTGACCTTCTTGGCGATGCTGACCGCGTGGTCGGCGAAGCGCTCGTGGTAGCGCGAAGCGAGAGTCACGTCGACGGTGTTGACGGATGTTCCCGCCCACGTCTCGCTGAGCACCGTCTCGAACACGCTGACGTGCAACTCGTCGATACGGTCGTCGACGTCGCGGATCTCGTCGGCCAAGCTGAGGTCTTCGGTCTCGATGAGGCGGCTCAGCTTCTCGGCCACGATCACATCGAGGCTGCCCATCTCTTCGAATACGCCGAGCAGGCGATCTTGCGCCACCTTCTCGGGGTACCGGTAACGGGCGAGCTGCGCGATGTGCTCGGCGATGTCACCCATGCGTTCGAGCGACGCGCTCATACGCAGGGCGCTCACGACGATGCGCAGGTCGCGGGCGACCGGCTGCTGCAGCGCCATGATGCTGATGGCGAGTTCGTCGAGGTCTGAGGCGAGAGCGTCGATCTTCGGGTCTTCGGCGATGACCTTCTCGGCCAGGGCGACGTTCGACTCGTTGAACGCTGTGGTCGCGTTCGTGATGGCGATGACGACAAGACGGCTGATCTCGACCAACCGCTCTTGCACCTCACGCAGTTCCTGCTGGAATACCTCGCGCATGTGTGTGAAACCCTCTCTGGTGCTTTTGCCCAACCCTGCCTCGTTGAGGTTAACAGCAGGTGCAGAACACGTTAACTTCCCGCGACCGGCTGGGCTCGGCCGGGCAGCGGCGAGCCCAAGTGTCGGGGGAGTCATTAGTGTAGTCGCTATGGATTCAGGCTCGTTGGTGCTGCTGTCTGTGGCACTCGGCCTCGCAGTGGGCTCCGGTTTCGTGTTCGTTCTGTTTGCCGCTTCGCGGCGGGGCGATCATGCGGCCACCATCATCGACCCTTCGGTTCCCGACGGGGTCGACCAGGTGATCGACGCCATCGATTCGGCCGGGGTCGTGCTCGATGCGTCGAACAACGTGGTGAAGGTATCGCCGGCCGCGCTGGCGTTCGGGCTGGTGTGGAACCACGGCCTCGTGCATCCCGAACTCGTCGACATGGTCGATTCGGTACGCCGCACCGGCGAACCGGTGGCGCGCGACCTCAGCCTTGCCAGGGGCCCATTCGGCGAGGCCACCATTCACCTCTCGGTGCGGGTGGCCCGGCTCGGCACGCGGTATCTGCTGCTGCTGGCCGACGACCGAACCGAGGCCCACCGGCTCGAAGAGGTTCGGCGCGACTTCATCGCGAACATCAGCCACGAGCTGAAGACACCGATCGGTGCCATCAGTCTGCTCGCCGAAGCGCTCGAGCCGGCCGCCGACGACCCAGAACAGGTGCGAAAGTTTGCCAGGCGCATGGAGACCGAAGCCGTGCGACTGGGCCGCATCACCCGCGAGATCATCGAGCTCTCGCGTCTACAGGCCGCCGATGTTCTGACCGGCGCAGAGCGGGTCGCCGTCGACCACATCGTCGCCGCGGCCATCGACCAGAACCATGTGCAGGTGAGTGCCCGGCGGGTCACCATCGTCTCAGGCGGCGACCCGGGCGCCGAGGTCTACGGCGACGAGGGGCTGCTGATTCTCGCCCTGCACAACCTCATCGCCAACGCCGTTCAGTATTCGGCAGAGGGAACCCGCATCGGCGTGGGCGTGCACCTGACCGAGGGTATCGTCGAGATTGCGGTGACCGACCAGGGTGTCGGCATCGCCGAAGAAGACCTCGGCCGCGTCTTCGAGCGCTTCTTTCGCGTCGACCAGGCGCGCTCGCGCAACACCGGCGGTACGGGCCTCGGCCTCAGCATTGTCAAACACGTGATCGAGAACCACGGCGGAGACCTCCGCGTCTGGTCGCAGCCGTCACACGGCTCGACCTTCACCATTCGGCTGCCCGAAGCGTCTCACGCTGCGACAGCCTCGTTAGGAGAACAACGGTGACCCAGATTCTGCTCGTCGAAGACGAGGCGGCGCTCAGCGAGCCGCTCGCATACCTGCTGCGCCGCGAGGGCTACACCGTGACGCTCGCCGAAGACGGCCCCAGCGCTGTCGCGGAGTTCGATCGTGGCGGGGTCGACCTCATTCTGCTCGACCTGATGATTCCGGGCCTGTCTGGCACCGAGGTGTGCCGAGAGATTCGCACACGCTCGCAGGTGCCCATCATCATGGTCACCGCCAAAGACTCCGAAGTCGACATCGTGGTGGGGCTCGAACTGGGCGCCGACGACTACGTCACCAAGCCGTACTCGTCGCGCGAGCTGTTGGCCCGCATGCGTGCCGTGCTCCGCCGGCAGACCGAGGCGAACGACATTGCTGAGCCCGTGCTCGAGGCAGGTTCGGTGCGAATGGATGTCGAGCGGCACACCGTCGAGGTGAACGGCCTCGACACTCCCATGCCACTGAAGGAGTTCGAGCTGCTCGAACTGCTGCTGCGCAACGCCGGTCGTGTTCTGACGCGCGGCCAGCTGATCGACCGTGTATGGGGGTCTGACTACTTCGGCGACACCAAGACGCTCGACGTGCACATCAAGCGCATCCGGTCGAAGATCGAGAAGGCGCCGTCAGAGCCGGTGCTGCTCGTGACGGTGCGAGGGCTCGGCTACCGCTTCGAGGCGTAGGCCGCTGGGCGGTGCCGACCCGGCGCTGCCCAGCGGGACGGTGCTGCTGCGGCGCGGGACTGCCGTGCTACTGCGCGGGCCGGCTGCTGTTGCTGTTGCGCGAGCGTTTGCTACTGCGCGGGCGTCGCTGCGGGGGCGGGAGTCGCGGTCTGCGGTGCGACCGTCGCTGATGCTGACGGCGTGGGAAGCGCGGTCGCTGTCGGCGCCACGGTAGGAGCGAGCCCGGTGAACTGGGGCCAGTCGCTCGTGAGTACGGGCACCAGCAGCTTCACGCCGGTCTGGGTGCCGTACTGGAAGAAAACGGGGAAGAGCGCTCCTGCTTTCACGTCGAGACCGGTGAAGACCACCTTGACGTCGGTCGTGCCACCCACGGTCGACGTGCTGCTGCCTTCGACATACTGCGTCTCGGTGCTCAGAACGCCTGAGGAGTCGGTGTACTGCATGTTCACCGTGATGGGTGACGAGCTCGTGTTGACGAACGACGCGATGAGACTGCCGGTCTTGTTGTCGTCGCTGATCAGAGTGGCGTTGCGAATTGCGAGGTCGGGGCTGACGTTGCCCTCGACGCCGTCGGCGGCCTCTTTGATGCTGATGGTCGACTGCGGAGTGATGAAGGCGCACCCCGAGGCGCTGACCCCGATCAGTGCGGCCACAAGAATGGATGCCGCGTACCGTGCTCTCACAAAACCCTCCAGAATGACCGTTACAGGTGCGAGTTTAGCCTACTGGCAGCGCTCGCCCGGGCACGCGCAGCGGGGCTTGCCAAAGGGTGCTGTGGTAAACTGAGCATGTTGAAAGGGTGTCTCTGCATGCTTTTTGAGGTTGGCGAAACCGTCGTTTATCCGCACCACGGCGCGGCCCAGATCACCGAGGTGAAGACTCGCGTCATCAAGGGCGTCGAGAAGGTGTACCTCAAGCTACGGGTCACCCAGGGCGACCTCGTCATCGAGGTTCCCGCAGACAATGTCGACATGGTCGGCGTTCGCGACGTCATCGGCGAAGAGGGTGTGCACCAGGTGTTCGACGTGCTGCGTGCCCCCTTCACCGAAGAGCCCACCAATTGGTCGAGGCGATTCAAGGCCAACACCGAGAAGCTCGCCTCCGGAGATGTCATGAAGGTGAGCGAGGTCGTTCGCGACCTGTGGCGCAGAGACAACGACCGCGGTCTGTCGGCGGGGGAGAAGAGCATGCTCGCCAAGGCACGCCAGATTCTCGTCTCCGAACTCGCGCTCGCCGAGAAGACCGACGAAACCGAAGCCTCGTTGGTACTCGACGAGGTTCTGGCCTCGTAAGGTGTTCTGGCCTCGTAACGTGAACCCCACCGTTGCGGTCATCGTCGTGGCCGCCGGCAGTGGCACGCGCCTCGGGCTCGGTCAGCCGAAAGCATTCGTCTCTCTCGGCGGGCGCAGCATTCTCTCCCGCTCGCTCGATGCTCTGTTCGCGCTCGACGACGAGGCACAGGTCATCGTCGTCGTTCCCGAAGACCGCCTCGACGAGGCCCTGTCGACGGCTCAGGATGTCGCCGGTGCGGCAGCCCCCTACGTCACCGTGGTCGCGGGCGGTGAGAGCCGCCAGCAGTCGGTGAACGCTGGCCTCGCCGTTCTCCTGCCCTCTGTTCAGACGGTGCTCGTTCACGACGCCGCCCGGGCCCTCACCCCGGTGGCGCAGTTCGAGGCCGTCATCGATGCCGTGCGTCAATCGGGGTACGGTGCGATTCCCGGCCTCCCCGTGAGCGACACGATCAAGCGCACCGATGGCTTCGGCCTGGCGGTGGCCACGGTCGACCGCTCGGAGCTGGCCGCAGTGCAGACGCCCCAGGGTTTTCCGCGCGCCCAGCTCGAGCAGGCCTACGCTGCTGCGTCTGACGACTTCACCGACGATGCGGCGCTCGTGGCGGAGGCCGGCTTCGCCGTTGCCGTCATCCACGGTGATGCCCTGGCGTTCAAGATCACCACCGCGTGGGATCTGCGCCGGGCCGAGCAGGTCATTGAGTCGGCGTTCGTTGCCGCTGCCGCGCGGCCTGTGCCGCCACGAACCGGGGTGGGCATCGATGCGCATGCCTTTGCGGACGAGGGGGAGGAGGCCACGCATCCGCTCTGGCTCGCCGGCCTCGAATGGCCCGGAGAGCGGCCCCTCGCTGGGCACAGTGACGGCGACGCCGTGGCGCACGCCATCTGCGACGCTCTGCTGTCGGCCTCGGGGCTGGGAGACCTCGGCAGCGTTTTCGGCACGGCTGACCCGAGGTTCGAAGGGGCCCACGGTGATGTTTTTCTCGCGCACACGGTAGGCCTCGTCGAGGCCGCCGGCTGGCGCGTCGGCAATGTCTCGGTTCAAATTGTGGGCAACCGCCCGCGGTTCGGCGCCCGCCGACCGGAGGCGGAGGCGCTTCTGACGGGGTTGCTGGCGGCACCGGTCACCGTGTCGGCGACCACCACAGACGGCCTCGGTTTCACCGGCAGAACAGAGGGCGTCGTCGTAATTGCAACAGCGCTCATCTATCCCTTCTAAACTAGGGCAGTGACTCTACGCCTCTATGACTCCAAGCTCCGCAACCTGGTGCCGTTCGTGCCCCTCGTTCCCGGCCGCATTGGCGTCTACGTGTGCGGCCCCACAGTGCAGTCGTCGCCCCATATCGGGCACCTGCGTTCGGCCCTTGCGTACGACCAGCTGAGGCGCTGGTTCAGCTATACCGGGTATGACGTGACGTTCGTGCGTAACGTGACCGACATCGACGACAAGATCCTCTTGAACGCGGCGAGTTCGGGTGAGAACTGGTGGTCCCTGGCCTACCGTACCGAGCTCGAGTTCACGGCGGCGTACAACGCCATCGGCGTCATGGCGCCCACGTACGAACCGCGTGCCACCGCGAGCATCCCCGAGATGATCGAGATCATCGGGCGTCTCATTGACAACGGCTACGCCTACGCCGCGCCAGACGGTACCGGTGACGTGTACTTCGACACCCCCTCCTGGCCGCAGTACGGCGCCCTCACGCACCAGAAGCTCGCCGACATGGCGCCCGCCACCGACTCCGAACCGCGCGCGAAGCGTGACGTTCGTGATTTCGCGCTGTGGAAGGGGCACAAAGAAGGCGAACCCGCGTCGGCGTCATGGTCGAGCCCGTGGGGCCGCGGTCGCCCCGGCTGGCACATCGAGTGCTCTGCCATGTCGACCAAATACCTCGGCGCCCAGTTCGACATCCACGGCGGAGGCCTCGACCTGCGCTTTCCGCACCACGAGAACGAGCTTGCGCAGTCGCACGCGGCTGGCGACCCGTTTGCCAACTACTGGCTGCACAACGGGCTGGTGTCTGTCGCGGGCCAGAAGATGAGCAAATCGCTCGGCAACTCGGTGTTTGCTGCCGAATTGCTCAGCCAGGCGCGGCCACTCGTCATCAGGTACTACCTGGGTGCGGCGCACTACCGATCGACACTCGAGTTTCACGACGGGGCACTGGCCGAGGCCGAAGCCGCCCTCTCCCGCATTGAAGGCTTTCTCGAGCGTGCGGTTCGCCGGCTCGAAGGCACCCGCTTCGCCTCGTCGACCGTCGAACTCGTGCCCGACGATTTTCGGGAGGCGATGGATGACGACCTCAGCGTTCCGCAGGCACTCGGCGTTCTGCACGAGGCCGTTCGCACGGGCAATGCCGCCCTCGACTCCGAAGACTTCGCCGAGGCAGCACGCCTGCTCGGCCAGGTCATCGCCATGACCAGCGTGCTGGGTATCAACCCGCTCGACCCGCAGTGGGCCAGCGCCGACCAGAGCTCGACGGGCCAGGCGCTGTCGAGCCTTGTCGACCGACTGCTCGAAGACCGTGAAACCGCACGAAAAGCCCGAGATTTTGCCACCGCCGACCGCATCCGCGACGAACTCGGCCAGGCAGGAATCACGATAGAAGACACCTCAACGGGTGCACATTGGAGTTTTGATGGCTAGTAGCGCAAAGAAGCCGGGGCGCCCCGGCGCCGTTCGGCGTACGAGCAGGGGCCCCCAGGTCGGCTCTGGCGGCCAGGGCCGCCAGGCACTCGAGGGCAAGAAGCCCACGCCCAAGGCCGAAGACCGCCCGTACCATCCCGCAGGCAAGGCGAAGGCGGCCAAAGAGCGTTACGCTGCCGCTGGCGGCAAGGGCAAGCCCGTCGCGGCCCAGCCGCGCATCGCCGGTCGCGGCCCAGCGCCCCGGGGCGGCCCCGCTGCTCGCACGGGTGCGCCGCAAGAGCCCGCGCGCCAGCAGCGCCGCGCCCAGCGTGGCAACGAGGAGAGCGAGGTCGTCACCGGCCGTAACTCGGTCGTCGAGGCGCTGCGCGCGCGCATTCCCGCTACCGCGCTCTATATCGCTGCGCGAATCGAGTACGACGAGCGCGTGAAAGAGCTGCTGCAGCTCGCCACGGGCCGGGGCATTCCGATTCTCGAGGTGATGCGCCCCGAACTCGACCGTCTGGCCGGTTTCGACGCTGTGCACCAGGGCGTGCTGCTGAAGGTGCCGCCGTACGAGTACGCCCACCCTACAGACCTGTTCGACGAGGTGACCGGGCGCGGCGAAGTGCCGCTGCTGGTGGCGCTCGACGGCATCACTGACCCGAGAAACCTGGGGGCGATCATCCGGTCGACCGCAGCATTCGGTGGCCAGGGCGTCATTGTTCCGCAGCGGCGTTCGGTGGGCCTCACGGCCTCGGCATGGAAGACGTCGGCCGGTGCTGCCGCACGCACGCCCGTCGCCATGGCACCCAACCTCACCTCGACGCTGAAGGCGTTGAAGGCCAAGGGTGCGTTCGTCATCGGGCTCGACGGCGGGGGAGACACCCAGCTGGCCGACCTCGACTTCGCCAGGGGCCCCATCGTCATAGTGGTGGGCAGCGAGGGCAAAGGCTTGTCGCGCCTGGTCACCGAGACCTGCGACGCCATCGTGTCGATTCCGATCAGTGCGGCGACCGAGTCGCTGAACGCCGGTATCGCGGCGAGCGTGACGCTCTACGAGATCTCGCGCATCCGCACCCTCGGCGGCAAGTAACGCACCAGCGGTCAGACCGTGAGGCGCCAATCGGGCACAGGCTCGGTGGGCGCCTCTTCGGTTGACTCGTCGTCGTCGTCAGAGACCGCGCCCGACTGCACCGCGATGGGCAGCGTGATCACGCCGGTGGGCGGGCCCATGACGGTGGCTTCGTCGCGGCGGTGGCGCAGAATGTCGTTGATGTAGGCATTCAGCGCTTCGCTCAACGGAATGTCGCGATTCTCCTGCTGGCTCATGAACCAGCGATGCTCGAGCAGTTGATGAAAGACTTCGGCCGGCTCGAGCTTGCCTTTGAGGTCGCGCGGAATCGAGCGCATGACCGGCTCGAAGACCTTCGCGAGCCATTCGTGGGCGAGCATCTCTTCGTCGTAGTCTTTGCGGCCGAACTTCGCCGTGTACGAATCGAGGTCGTTGAGCAGTCGACGGGCCTGGTTCTCGCCCGTGTCGAGCCCGGTGAGGCGCAGCAGGCGGCGCTGGTGGTGCCCGGCGTCGACCACTTTCGGCTGGATGCGCACGGTGGTGCCCGAGTCGTCTGTCTTGATGGCGAGCTCTTCGATGTCGAAACCGAGGTCGTTCAGGCGGTCGACACGCTCGTTGATGCGCCAGCGCTCAGACGAGGAGAACGATTCGGAGCCGGTCAGCTCCTTCCAGAGTGAGCGGTAGGCGGCCACGATGCCGTCGCTGATGCGAATGGGGTCGAGCTCGTCGGCCACGCGACCACCGGCCTCGAGATCCATGAGCTCGCCGGCGATGTTCACGCGGGCGATCTCGAGGTCGTTCTCGCGCTGCCCGTTAGAGAGGCCGCCGGTATAGAGCTGGCCCGTCTCCGCGTCGACAAGGTAGGCCGCGAAAGCGCCCGCATCACGGCGGAAGAGGGTGTTCGAGAGCGAGACATCGCCCCAGAAGAACCCGATGATGTGCAGGCGTACGAGCAGCACGGCCAGGGCATCCACCAGCCTGGTCGCCGTGTCGGGCCGTAGCGTCTGCGAGAACAGGGCGCGATAGGGCAGAGAGAACTTCAGGTGCCGGGTGACCAGCACCGAGTTGAGGGGAGTGTCGTTCACGTCGGAGCGGTTCGTGATGACGGCCAGCGGGTCGACGCACGGAATGTCGAGGCCCTGCAGGGTGCGCAGCATGGCGTACTCGCGCTTGGCCATCTCATCGGTGGTTTCTTTGATGGCGATCACGTGGGCGCTGAGGTGCGCGAAACGAACGAGGTGGCGCGAGATGCCCTTGGGCAGCAGGGCGATGTTCTCCACCGGCCACTCGTCGAGCGGCAGCTGCCAGGGAAGGTCGAGCAGCGCCGGGTCGACCGTTGCCGAAGTGATGTTCAGTGAGCCGCTCATGGATGCCCCTCATAAAGTGAATCGGGCCTGCCAGCCTGTGCGTTCCAGGCGGGCAGGCCCGACGATGATACTCCGGCAGCGCAGAACGCCGTCAGGTGGTGGATCAGGCCGTGACGACCGGCTTGTTGCCGATGCGCTCGCCGCTCTCGTTGTTGAACAGGTGCAAGTGGCCGGGCTTCGCGGTCAGGTAGACCTTCTCGCCGGCGTTCGGGTGAACGCGGCCGTCGACGCGGGTGACGAGGTCGGTGCGCTTGCCGCTGATGTCGGCGTGGCCGTACAGGTAGCCGTCGGCGCCGAGCTCTTCGATCAGGTCGATGTCGACCGGCAGGCCTTCACCGAACGCGCTCGACACGACGATGTCTTCGGGGCGAACGCCAATGGTGACCGTCTTCGCATTGACAGAGGAGAGCAGTTCGCGCTCGACCGGGATGACCGAGGTGCCGAACTGCACACCGCCGTCGACAACCTCGGCCACGAACAGATTCATGGCCGGGCTGCCGATGAAGCCGGCGACGAAGATGTTGGCGGGCTTCTCGTACAGGTCGCGCGGGGTACCGACCTGCTGAAGAAGACCGTCTTTCAGCACGGCGATACGGTCACCCATGGTGAGCGCCTCGGTCTGGTCGTGTGTGACGTAGACCGTGGTGACGCCCAGGCGGCGAACGAGCGACGCGATCTGGGTGCGGGTCTGAACGCGGAGCTTGGCGTCGAGGTTCGACAGCGGCTCATCCATCAGGAAGACCTGGGGCTGGCGCACGATGGCACGACCCATTGCGACGCGCTGACGCTGGCCACCCGAGAGGGCCTTGGGCTTGCGGCCGAGGTAAGGCTCGAGGTCGAGCAGCTTGGCGGCTTCGAGAACGCGGCTGGCGCGCTCGTCTTTGTTGATGCCGGCGATCTTGAGCGCGAAGCCCATGTTCTCGGCAACCGTCATGTGCGGGTACAGCGCGTAGTTCTGAAAGACCATTGCGATGTCGCGGTCTTTCGGGGGAACGTCGGTGACGTTGCGCTCACCGATGAAGATGTTTCCCGAGTTGACCTCTTCGAGGCCGGCGAGCATGCGCAACGAGGTCGACTTGCCGCAACCGGAGGGCCCGACGAGAACGAGGAACTCGCCGTCGGCGGTCTCGAGGTTGAGCTGGTCTACCGCTGGCCGGGTCGAGCCCGGGTACAGACGGCTTGCGTGATCAAAAGTGACAGACGCCATTATTCTCTACTACTCCTTCACCGGCAGGTACGTGCCGGACGATCCGTTGTGATGGATTCGGGTCAGCACCATTGGTGGCCCGTCTCCCAGTATGGCGCATTCTCAGCCGGGTTCACTACTATCGTTGGATGCCCGACCGCACCCGAGCGGTTCAGGGCCATTACCTTGTCATCTCACTCACCTCACTGAGCACCGGAGCATTCACGTATGACCAACGGCCGACCCGAAGACAGCCGCCAGAGCAAGAACCAGCGACGAGAAGCCGCTCGCGAGAAGGCCAAGCAGCTGCGTGAGCAGCAGCACAAGAAAGAGGTTCGCAACCGCGTCGTTCTCTTCTCCGGCCTCGGCGTCGTACTCATTGCCATCGTGGTGAGCGTCGTGCTCATCGTCGCCAGCTCAGCGAAGCCCGCCGGCCCCGGCCCCCTCAACATGGCCAGCGACGGCCTCAAGATCACCACGGGCAACGTGGCAGAGACCACTCCGGCCCTGGCCGCCGACCAGCAGCCCACGCCCAGCGCTGCGAACCCCACCGGCGTTCTCGACATCCGCGTGTACATCGACTACATGTGCCCCTACTGCGGCCAGTTCGAGACCACGAACGTCGCGCAGATCGGCAAGTGGGTCGCCAGCGGTGCCGCAACGTATGAGGTGCATCCGCTCTCCCTGCTCGACCGCTCGTCGCTCGGCACGAAGTACTCCACCCGCGCTGCCAACGCGGCGGCCTGTGTCGCGAACTACTCGCCCAACAACTTCTTCGACTTCAGCGCGGCTCTCTTCCAGAACCAGCCGGCTGAGAACACGTCAGGCCTGCCCGACTCTCAGTTGCAGTCCATAGCGGCCTCGGCGGGGGTGGGCTCGACCGACCAGATCAACTCCTGCATCCAGAACCAAGACTTCAAGGGCTGGGTAGCGACCTCCACCACCCGGGCGACAACCGAGCCGCTGCCCGGCTCCACCGTCGCCAAGGTCACCGGTACCCCCACCGTGCTCGTCGACGGCCAGCAGTACCAGGGTTCGCTGACCGACGCCAACGCCTTCGCGAACTTCGTTCTGCAGGTCTCCGGCCAGTCGTCATCAACGGCCACCCCCACCCCGACGCCCAGCTCGTAGGGGCCTCACCCGAACATCATGTCGGCCCCGGATGCCGCACGCACGTGTGACGTGTGGCATCCGGTTACAATGAGATGTTCGATCTGCCGACGTGGCGCAATTGGTAGCGCACCGCTCTTGTAAAGCGGGGGTTGCGGGTTCAAGTCCCGCCGTCGGCCCTTATGTCGTTGTTCTCAGCGTCAGGCCAGATCGACGAGAGTCTGAGACGGCGCAGATCGACATGACCGCCTCCTCATCGGCTGAGCGCCATCGCGACGAGCGAGACAGCGCCCACGCCGAGAATGGCCAGCCAACACCCCCAGTTAGAGGGTGGTGGGGGTTCAAGAGGCCGTCGCGGCCCCGTATTCGCCCTCGACAATGCGGTCGAGCCACTCTGTGAGCAGCGACTGCTCACCAGGGGTGAGGGTGCTCGCCTGGCCGGCGTGCGCGCGCAGAGCGACGGCGTGGGAGATCATGTCGCCCGCCGGAGCCTCGGGGGAGGCCGACTGCTGCGTCACGATCTGCTCGAGCACGGCGTCGAACATCGTGTCGGCGAGGCTGCGATCGCGTTCCGTGAGCGGTTTGGCAAGCGTTACGAGCACCGCTCCCGTTCCTGCGGCGTGGATGAGTTCGACCGCTCGCTCTTCGGAGACCCGCAGCTGCCCCTGCAGGGCCACGCGGTGCACTCGGTCGGCGAGCAGTTGCGTGCCCGCCTTCGCGGCGGCCGACTGCTGCCCCCGGGCCGGGTCGCTGAGGAGTACGAACAGGGCCGGATTGGCGATGCCGAACTCGATGGTCATGTTCCAGCCCGAGCGCAGGTCGGCGACGGGGTCGACGTTCTCGGACACGGCTGAGGCCACGGCCTGGGTTTTTGTCGATGCGAAATCGGTCATGACCTGCTCGGCCACGGCATCGAGCAGGCCGTCTTTGTCGCCGAAGAGACGGTAAATGGTCGGTGCCTGCACTCCGGCTCGTTCGGCGACCCCGCGCGTGGTCACGGCTGCCTGGCCCTGGTCGCGCAGCAGAAGTGCGGCCACCTCGATGATGCGTTCGCGAGTGCTGCTGCGGGTGTCGATCTGGTCGGTCATGAATCAACGATAACGTGTTCTCGTTAGCGCTGTGTTATCGTTGGTACTACTGATGTAGTTCCATCGGAAACACTGGAGGTCTGACTGATGATTGTGATTACCGGCGCAACCGGCGCTCTGAACGGCGAAACACTCACCCACCTGCTCGAGCAGGTACCCGCCGCGGAGATCGTGGTTGTGGCGCGCGACACCGCGAAGGCACAGCCCTTCGCCAATCGCGGAGTCATCGTGCGCTACGGCGACTACGCAGAGCCCGCCTCGTTGCCGGCCGCCTTCGCCGGAGCCGATCAGTTGCTGCTGGTGTCGTCGAGCGACCCCACAGCCGATGCGGTCGCGCTTCACCGCACCGCGATCGATGCCGCGGTGACCGCGGGTGTGGGCCGGGTGCTCTACACAAGCCACCAGGGCGCATCCGCAGAGACGCCGTTCGGGCCCGGCCGCGACCATGCCGCGACCGAGCAGATTCTCACCGCATCGGGGCTGAAGTGGACATCGCTTCGCAACGGCTTCTACATGCACAGCCTGCAGTGGCTGCTGGGTCCCTGGCAGGAGACCGGTGTCATCTCGGTGCCGGCCGACGGCCCGGTGTCGTGGACCTCGCGCGCTGACGCCGCGGAGGCCGCCGCCGCGATCCTGCTGTCTGACGGCCGGTTCGACGGCCCGGTGACGCTCACCGCGAGCCAGGCGCCGACCTTCGAAGAGATCGCCGGCATCGCGTCAGACGTGGTTCAGCAGACGGTGAGGTTCGAACTCCTCGACTCAGAGCAGTGGCTGAGCAACCAGCTCGAGGCAGGTAAGCCAGAGTTCATGACCCGGTTCCTCCTCGGCATGTACGAGGCTTCTGCCGGCGGTTTCTTCGCCGGCACCGACCCTCTCATGGCGTCGCTCATCGGGCGCGAGCCGCAGTCAGTTCGCGAGTACCTCGGCTGATTCGGTGGCGAGCCGCACCAGGCTCCGGATGCCCGCGAGAAGCTCGTCGGGCTGCGAGAGCTGAGGCGCGTGATCGCTCGCCAGGGTGATTCGGGCGGCGCCGGGCGTGCGCTGCTGCATGTGGCGCTGCATCGCGAGTGGAATCGACCGGTCGAACTCCGCCTCGAGGTAGAGCCGGGGCACCGAACCGAATCCGTCGGGCGTCCACGTGACGACCGGCGAGAGTACGGCATCCGGCCACGGGCCCAACTGGCGTGATGCGCCGATGGCGTCGGCGGTGGGGGCCTGGTTGAAGAAGACCGCGACCCCCGCCTCGGGTGGAACGCTGGTGCTGCCCGAGGCGAGCTCGAGGTAGGGCATGATGCCGTTCGCGTCGGGCGACGTGTTCTCGATTTCGGCGCACAGCTCGCCGAAGCTCATGCCAGAGGGCAGCATGATGCCGGCCACGTAGACGATGCCGGAGATCTGCCGTGGCAACGCCTCAGCCACGGCTGTTGCAATCACACCGCCTCCCGAGTGCGCCACGAGATACACTCCGCGAGAGCCTGCTATGACGTCGGTGACGGCCGTGACGTGGCTCTCGAGGCTCGCCAGCGAGGCGTGGCCCGGGTGGGAGCCGACACCGGGCAGGTCGATGGCGACAACCCGGAAGCCGGCGGCTTCGAGACACGCCGCCGTCGACTGCCAGACCCAGCTTCCGGCCCACGCCCCGTGGATGAGAATCACCAAGGGCGGCGCCGCCGGCGTCACTGGGCGGCGGCGTTCAGGCGCGCGGCCTCGCGCAGGCCACCCACGTTCTTTTTGCCCGCCCGTGAGCCGCTCAGCTTCGCGACGATGTGCTCTTTCACTGTGACGGGCTCGTAGTGCGGTTCTTCGCCCTCGGGTACGAAGTGGGGCAGCGGCCCGACGATCGCGTCGGCGTTGCCGTCGTGGAAGAAGGCCGCAGACCGGCGCCGTTTGATGGTGCCGTTGACGATCGGTGGCTTCACGCGGTGCAGGGTGGATGCCCACTGGTCGTTCGTGAGGCGGGCAGCCACGTCGCCGAGGTTGATGAGAAACGCGTCGTCGGCGGGGCTCACGTCGTGCCACTGGCCGTCGCTGTCGAGAACCTGCAGACCGTCGACCTGGTCGGCCCAGAGCACGGTGACGATTCCGAAGTCGGTGTGCTCACCCATGCCGGTGAGTTCGGCACCGAGTTCGATCTCGCCCTCGGGCAGCGCGTAGTTGTTCATGCGCATGACGTCGATGGAGTGGTCGGTGAGCGCCTCGAGGTAGCCGGGTTCGACCTTCAGAGCGTCTTCGAAGATGCGGATGAGCGTCTGGGCCACCCGTGAGGCCTCGTCGTAGTACGTCGAGACGCGTGTCTCGTACCCTGCGACCTCGGGCCAGACGTTTTCGGCATAATCGTCGGTCGAGAGCCCTGCGCCCGGGTAGTCGGCTGCTGAAGCGCCCACGTTGAACGCTTCGAAGAAGTCGTTCATACGGGTGACCGAGTCGACGCCGATGCTGTAGCTCAGCGACTCGCTTTTGGGCGGGCTGTAGCCGCGATTCTTCGAGGGCGGCAGCACGTACTGCTTCTTCTCGGCCAGCGTCAGGGCGAAGAAGTCGTCCATTGCGCCTGCGAGGCCGGCGATGACGGCCGGGTCTACTCCATGGCCCACGATCTGGATGAAGCCCACCTCGCGACAGGCGGCGTCGAGGGCAGCGGCGACCTGCGCGCGCTCGGCGGTACTGCCAGCGGTCACGTAGGGCCCGATGTCGACGGTGGGAACGGAGAATTCTGCAGACACGACGCTGTCCAATCACTCGATGAGAAACACTCTGTGAGCATTATTGTATATATCAATATTTACTAGCTCATATCAATAAGGTTTCCATCGCGTTACGAGCTATGCCGCAGGGTCAGTCGCGTCGCGAACCCGCAGAGCTTCTCGCGCGGCCGCGTAGTTGCGCTGGCCGCTCCGGCTGCCCCTCAGCTTCGAGACGAGGTTCTCGCGAACTGTGATGGGTTCGTAGATCGGATGCTCGCCCGCATCGATGAACGCAGGCAGGGTCTCGACGACGGCGTCGATGTTGCCGTCGTGAAAGAAGGCTGCCGACCGGCGACGGTGCGAGCCCTGACCTGCAGAAGGTCTCACCACGACCCGGTGTAGCGTCGCGGGCCACACGTCGTTGGTCAAGCGTGCGGTGAGATCGCCCAGCAGCACGAGCAGGGCTCCCTCTCTGGCCACGACGTCGCGCCAGGTGTTCGAACGGTCGAGAACCTGCAGCCCGGGCATCCGGTCGGCCCACAGAATGGTCACCAAGCCGAAGTCGGTGTGTGCGCCCATGCCGGCGGGGGAGGGCTCGACAGGGTCGCCATCAGGTGGCGCGGGGTAGGCGTTGAGTCGCAGCGTGTCGACGGGGGCGGTGTTGAAGGCGTCGAAGAACTCGGGTTGAAGGCCGAGCGCGTCGGTGAAGACGCGCGTGAGCGCCGATGAGACCCGCTGGGCTTCTGCGTAATAGGCCGAGACCTGCGCACGAAACTGCGGGAGTGACGCGGGCCAGATGTTCTCGGCGTAGTGCTCGGTGGGCAGGTTCGATTGGGCGAACTCTGAGGCGGCAGCGCCACTGTTGAAGCTCTCGAAGTTGTCGTTCGAACGGGAGGCCGAGTCGACGCCGATACTCTTGCTGAGGGCTTCGCTGAGTGGCGGGCTGTACCCGCGGTTGAGCTCGGGGTCGACGCGGAGGGCCAGCTTCTCGCCGGTCGGCAGGGCGAAGAAGCCTCTCATCGCTTCGGCCAGCCCGGCCACCGTGGCAGGGGCGATGCCGTGGCCCACGATCTCTGCGATGCCGACCGAGCGGGCGGCTGCGTCGAAGGCCTCTGCCGTGCTGCGCTGCCTGCGAGCGAGCCCGGCTCCAGCTGATGCTCCGGATGCCCGGGCTTCGCCGGCCGCGTCTGCATCGGGTGAACGCGGCGCGGGTACCGCGTCGGTGTACGGCGAGATGTCGATCGTCGGAATCTCGAACGCGGGGTGCGAAGAAGCGGCCATGGAGCCAACGCTATTGTAAAGACCGTGGCAGATTCCACGGCGGACGCCGCCGACGACCAGCGGCAGCTCTCCGCGGCGCTCGGCCGGGTCATCAGGGCCATGCGGCGGGATGCCGGCAAGACGCTGCAGCAGCTCGCCGACGCATCCGGTCTCTCGCAGCCCTACCTCAGCCAGACCGAGACGGGTCGCTCGATGCCGAGCCTCATGACGCTGCACCGCATCGCTGCCGCGCTCGGCACCAGTGGTTCTGCCCTGTTGGCGCTCACCGAGCCGCCCATCGCACCCGTGGTGCGGCTCGAAGAAGACAGTTACGACCTCAACACCAAGGTGCAGGTCTGGTTTCGGGGGCCCACCGAGCGGCACGTCGAGCAGCACGAGATCGTGGTGCAACCGCTCAGTGTGGCCGGGCGGCACCAGGCGCACGCCGGGGGAGAGTTCATCCATGTGCTGGAGGGCCGCATCCGCGTCGTCGTCGGGTCAGAAGACGCCTACGTCTTGGGGGTCGGCGATTCGCTCTACTACGCGGCGACGCTCGACCACGAATGGTTCAACGACACCCCGGCCGTGGCGCGTTTCGTGCAGTTCGCCAACTCGCCGGCGCCGGCCTGACTCAGCGCGATCACCACCGTCTTCACGACTCTCATGCGACCGGATGCTCGATTCGTCGACTCCGTTGTGAGTGCTGTTGTCTCCGCTTTTGTCGCAGCGCTGTTCTTCAGGTCATCTGCCCGTCTCGTGCGAAACCCGCCGCCGACCGTCGTCGAGCCGCCGCGGCTGCAGAGCTTCAGGCCGTTCCGCTCGTAGTCGCCGGTCGAGCACCTGCGGCCGCCGGATAGTCTGTGGGCATGAGATGGGGGCGCGCTTACTTCGCAGTGCAGGCGCTGGCCGGGGCCGTCTGGTGGGTCGCAGTGTTCGCGTCGCCGACGGTTCGTCAGCTCACCCTTGGCGAACTCGACCCTGTGGTGGTTGCGCTGGTCGACGTGCCGTTGTTCGTCGGCGCCTCGGCGGCAGCGGCCTTCGGGGTTCGGCCTGCAGCGTACGTGAGCACCGGATGGACGGGGTTCGTGACCCTCGCTCTCGCGGTGTACGCCACGGTAACCACCGAAGCGGGCTGGGGCGTGCTGGTGATGGGCGCAGCGACCGCCGGTTCGGTGGTGGCCCTCAGCCTGATGGTGTTCGGGCGGGTACCGACGGCCTGGATCGCGCGCGGTCCGTTCTCGTTTCGACCGGCGAGCATCCGGCCGACCGCATCATCGACGCACGTCGTATCAGCGCACGTCGTATCAGCGCACGTCGTATCGGCGCACGTCGTATCGACGTTCGGCCAGATTGTGGTCTTCTGGGGCCTTTTTCTGACGGTGATTCCCGCTGCCATCACGATCGTCGAGCAACGCTGGGGTGTTTCGCTGCCGTTCGCACCCGCCGTCGGCCCTCTGGGAGTTGTGCTGCTGGTGCTCGCGAGTGCTCTGGGATTGTCGTCGGCCGCGGCTCAGGCCCCTCAGCGACCCGGTGTGAGCGCCACGAACTCATCGAGGGCGTCGAAGGTGCTCTGCGGTTGCTCGAGGTGCGGCAGGTGGCCGGCGTTCTCGATGATCACGAAGGTCGAGTTCGGCACCGCCGAAGCCACGGCGCGGCCGTAGTCGACGGTGACCATTCTGTCGGCGTCGCCCCAGATCACGAGCGTGGGCAGGGAGACTGCGGCGAGGCGGGCGAGCAGCTGGGGGTCGTTCGTGTGCGAGCCTCCGGCATACAGGGCCAGCGCCGTCATGTTGCCTCTGATTGTGGCGAGGCGTTCGGGGGTGAGGGTGGCCGGGTCGGTGAAGCCGCGATCGGGGTCGGCCCAGGCGAATTCGGCCAGTTGGCGTGGGGTGAGCGCCGAGACGTCGCGGAGGGGGTGACCGGGTACATCTGCGCCGACGGTGTCGATCAGCACGAGCTGCCCGATCACCCGGTCGGCCTTGTCGCGGGCTGCGTCGAGAATGGCGATCTCTGCAGCGATCCATCCGCCGATCGACGAACCGACAATGAGCGCGTCACGCACTCCGCGGCTGGTGAGGTCGTCGAGGTAGCGCGCGGCGAGGGCCTGAATCGTGTCGCCGTCGACGGGAGCGGTGTCGTTCCAGCCCGGATGGGTGGGCGCGATGACGTCGAAGGTGCCGGCGAGGTGTGAGGCGATGGGGCCGACCGTGGCGGGCCCCCCACCTCCGTGAAGAACGAGTGCGGTGTACGACATGGGCTTTTCCTATCTCAACATATTGATATAAGTACATTGATACAGTAACACCATGACCGTAGATCTCGAAAGACTGGGCCGCTCACTCAAGCGAGTGCAACACCGCGACCACCGGGCGCTCGACGCGGCACTGCGCGAAACCGGCATCTCACTGGTGCAGTGGGATGCCCTGCGAGCCATCGACCGCGCCCCGGGTTCGTCGGCCCACGCGCTCGCCGCCGCATCGTTTCAGAGCGACCAGGCTTTCGGTACTCTCGCCAGCCGCCTCGTCTCTGCGGGCTATATCGAACGTCGACCGGGCCCCGGGCGCCGCATCGAGCACCACCTCACGACAGACGGGCATGACGCGTTAGACGCAGGCCGCCGCGCGACGGACCGCGTCTGGCGCGCGCTGTTCGGCTCACTTGACTCAGAGCAACGGATGACCTTGCAATTGCTGCTCGACCGACTGCTTGCTTCGGAGCCGGGCGACGACGCCGGGTAACCGATCTGCAAGGTTCTGGCGGGCGCTGTTGCCAGGGGCGTGCCGGCGTGACACCGTCGGGGCATGTCCCCGACCCGTGGTGCCAGCGCTCGAGCCGTCATCGTTGCCGTGGTGGGGGCCGTCGCGATGCTCGCACTCAGCGCGTGCGCCTCGCCATTCGGCCAGGCCTGTACGGCCATCGGCTGGATCAACTCGCTCGACGTTCGGCTCGACGGAACCCCTGACGCGGTGGCGGGGGTGGCCTGGGTCGAACTGTGTGACGACAGCGGATGCTCGAAGACCGCCGAGCAGGTTCGGGCGATGCAGACAGCCACGCCGGGCGCGGCGCTTCCGTTGTACCAGGCGAGTGCATCCGGAGCCGCGAGCTGGAACGTGAGTGTGGGAATGTCGAGGCCGGCGCAGGTCACGGTCACCGCCTATGCGGCCGATGCCACCGTTCTGGGTGCGACGGCGGCGACGCCCGAGTGGGCCCGCGTCGGCGGCAGCGAGCAGTGCGGCGGCCCGGGTGCGGCTGCCCCGATCATGGTGCAGGTCGCGGCCGAGTAAGTAGGCAGCGACCGCACTGAGGAGGGTGCCGCAGACCCGGGAGGCGGCGCGGGTGCCGCGCGCGCGGAAGGCGCCGGCTACTCCTTTATTCGGGGAGCAGCCGGCGCCTTCCGAGAGACGTTCTACTTGTGGCGGGGCTTGCGGGCCGGGCGGTCGTCGCGGGGGTCGAAGTCGGGGCGCTCGCCACGCTCGGGCCGGGCTGCACCGCGGCTGGCGGGGCGGTTGTCGGGTCGGATCTCGATCAGCTTGCCGCTGATGCGGGTGTCGCGCAGACGCTCGAGCACGCCACCCGGCAAGTCGGCGGGCAGCTCGACGAGGGAGAAGTCGGGCCTGATCTGAATGTGGCCGAAGTCTTCGCGGCTGAGCCCACCCTCGTTGGCGAGGGCGCCGACGATCTGGCGGGGCTCGACCATGTGGCGCTTGCCCACCTCGATGCGGTACGAGGCCATGGGCTTCGAGCCGCGGGGGCCGCGCTCGGGGCGGTCGCCTCTGTCGCCCCGGTCGCCTCTCTCACCACGGTCGTCAGAACCGCTGCGCCCACGGCCGCTGCCTGGATCGCGGTCGTCGCGCGCTGCGCGGTCGGGCCGGGCGCTGTCGCGTTCGAAGCGTTGCGCGCGGCTGTCGTCTGCCGAAAGCAGCAGCGGGGTGTCGCCCTGCGCCACCACGGCCAGTGCCGCGGCCACATCGGCCTCGAGCACGTCGTGGTGCTCGACGTAGTGCCCCACGATGTCGCGGAACACCGCAATGCGGTCTTGCTGCTCGAGCGCCGCGGTGATGGCCTCGTCGAAGCGGGTGAGGCGTGTGACGTTCACGTCTTCAGCTGTGGGCAGCTTCATCTCGGTGAGCGGCTGGCGGGTGGCCTTCTCGATGGCGCCGAGCAGGCGGCGCTCGCGAGGGGTCACAAAGCTGATCGCTGCGCCGCTGCGGCCCGCGCGACCGGTGCGGCCGATGCGGTGCACGTACGACTCGGTGTCGATCGGGATGTCGTAGTTCACGACGTGGCTGATGCGGTCGACGTCGAGCCCGCGGGCGGCGACGTCGGTGGCGACGAGAATGTCGAGCTTTCCGCTCTTCAGCTGGTTGACCGTGCGTTCGCGTTGGGCCTGGGCGACATCGCCCGAGATGGCGGCCGCCGAGTATCCGCGGGCGCGCAACTTCTCGGCCAGCACCTCGGTCTCGCTCTTGGTGCGAACGAAGACGATCATTCCCTCGAAGTTCTCGACTTCGAGGATGCGGGTCAGGGCATCCACTTTCTGCGGGTACGACACCATCAGGTAACGCTGGCTCGTGTTCGCCGAGGTGGTGGTCTTGTTCTTGACCGTGATCTCTTCGGCGTCGTTCAGGTACTGCTTCGCGATGCGCCGGATGGCCGGGGGCATGGTCGCAGAGAAGAGGGCGACCTGCTTGTCGTCTGGGGTGTCGGCGAGAATCGTCTCGACGTCTTCGGCGAAGCCCATCTTGAGCATCTCGTCGGCCTCGTCGAGCACGAGGTATTTGAGTTCGGAGAGGTCGAGCGTGCCCTTGGCGAGGTGGTCCATGATGCGGCCGGGAGTACCGACGACCACGTGCACGCCGCGACGGAGCGCCGAAAGCTGTACCCCGTAGGCCTGGCCGCCGTAGACCGGCAGCACGTGAACCCCGCGCAGGTGCGAGGCGTACTGCTCGAAGGCTTCGCAGACCTGGAGGGCGAGTTCGCGGGTGGGGGAGAGCACAAGAGCCTGCGGCTTCTTCTGCGACACGTCGAGGCGGGAGAGAATCGGCAGCGCGAAGGCGGCGGTCTTGCCTGTTCCGGTCTGGGCGAGACCGACCACGTCGCGGCCGGCAAGAAGGGGAGGAATGGTGGCGGCCTGAATGGCGGAAGGCGTCTCGTAGCCGATGTCGCGCACGGCCTTCAATACCGCGTCACTCAGCCCCAGGTCGGCGAACGCGGTCACGGTGTCGGCGGCGGCCGTGTCGGTTGTATCGGTACTCATACTCAAACGGTAGTCGCTCGCGGCCTCTCCCGCGTGCCTGCTCCCACCCCAGGCCCCCACCCTGCCGTCATCGAGAGGGCAAAATCTCTCCCAACCGGCCGATTTTCAGAGAGAATCTGCCCTCTCTGTGGAGGAGGGCGCGGGCTGTCTCTTATACACATCTTTGTGCGTGAAAAAAAAAAGGGGGGGGGGGGGGGGGGGGGGGGGGGGGGGGGGGGGGGGGGGGGGG
>NZ_JASJXO010000027.1:0-45927 GCF_035018625.1 Subtercola sp. RTI3
CCCCCCCCCCCCCCCCCCCCCCCCCCCCCCCCCCCCCCCATTTTTTTTTTCACCCACAAGACGGAAAACGCGATGTGTATAAGAGACAGGCACGAAGCGCCCGCCCGCCGCCCGCCAGCCCACACGCACACACGCACGAACCGAAGGAACCCCGTGACCGCACCCGCCCGCATCGACCTCACCCAGCGCCTCGCCGGCAAGGTCGCCGTCATCACCGGGGGAGCCAGTGGCATCGGCCTCGCCACCGCCCGCCGTTTCGCCGCCGAGGGCGCCACCGTGGTCATCGCCGACCTCGACGAGACCGCGGGCACCCTGGCCGCCACCGAGGTCGGCGGCCTCTTCGTCCCAGTCGACGTCACCGACGAAGCCCAGGTCAACCACCTGTTCGACCTCACGAACGACACCTACGGCTCGGTCGACATCGCCTTCAACAACGCCGGCATCTCGCCGCCCGACGACGACTCCATCGAGACCACCGAGCTGCCGGCATGGGAGAAGGTGCAAGACGTGAACCTGAAGTCGGTGTACCTCTGCTCCCGCGCGGCGCTTCGCCACATGGTGCGCCAGCAGCGCGGATCGATCATCAACACCGCCTCGTTCGTCGCCGTGCTGGGCTCTGCCACGTCGCAGATCTCGTACACGGCGTCGAAGGGCGGCGTGCTGGCAATGACCCGCGAGCTCGGCGTGCAGTTCGCGCGCCAAGGCATCCGGGTGAACGCGCTCTGCCCCGGCCCTGTCAACACTCCGCTGCTGCAGGAACTCTTCGCAAAAGACCCCGAGCGCGCCGCCCGGCGCTTGGTGCACATCCCCACGGGCCGGTTCGCCGAACCCGCCGAGCTCGCGGCGGCGGTGGCGTTTCTCGCCAGCGACGACGCCTCGTTCATCACCGCCTCGACGTTCATGGTCGACGGCGGCATCAGTGCGGCCTATGTCACCCCGATCTAACGGGGCACCGGATGCCTGACATCACCCACTTTCGCCCGGTGCGCGGCGGCAACGTGTTCGAGGAGACCGTCGCGCGCCTGCTGCAGATCATCCGCCTCGGAATCGTCGCGCCTGGCGGCGTGCTGCCCCCTGAGCGCGAACTGGCGACCCTCTTCGAGGTGAGTCGCGACACCGTTCGCGAGGCGATCGCCTCGCTCACCGGCGCCGGGTTTCTCCTCGCCAAGCGCGGCCGCTACGGCGGCACCTTCGTCTGCGAGCCGCTGCCCTCGGCCGCGGCCGACCGCGCGCGAGCCGCCGCCAGCACCACCGCGACCACCACCGACCCCGCCCACGTTGGCACTCAGATCACCGATGTGCTGATCGTGCGCGAGGTTCTCGAGGTCGGTGCCGCCCGCGCCGCCGCCGAACGCCCTGTGGGCCCGGCAGAGTCAACCGAACTGAGACAGCACCTGCTCGCCGTCAGCTCGGCTGCACCCGACGACTACCGCCGCCTCGACTCGCGACTGCACCTGGCATTCGGCGAGCTCGCCGGCTCCTCGTCACTCGTCACACTTCTGGCCGAGAACCGGATGCTGGTCAACTCGCTACTCGACGGCATCCCGTTGCTCGCCCGCAACATCAGCCACTCGAACGATCAGCACGAGCGCATCGTCGCGGCCGTTCTCGCCGGTGACCCCGAGGCCGCCGGCCAGGCGATGCGCGAGCACCTTGCCGGCACCGCTGCCCTGCTCCACGGCTTTCTGGCCTGAATCGATCAGACCAACCGGCGAACCGGCTATGACCGACCGAACCCACTACCGCCCGAACCCACTACCGACCGAACCCACTACCGCCCGAACCCACTACCGCCCGAACCCGCGATCGCCCGACCTACTACTCTCCGAGCTCCCGCGCCTCACGGTCATCCTGAAGCACGCTTCCCACGGCGAGTGCCACGGTCAACGCCCAGCTCACCCACATGAGCGCGAGGCGCCAGTCACGGGGGCCGCGGCGGCTGGTCTGGATCACGGCGAACCCGCTGGCGATCGCACCGATGACACTGCTGTTGAAGATGAACTTGCGCATGGCAGCCTTTCAGTTTTGTTCAACGTTAGGCCATTGGCCGCCACCGCAGAGAGGGCTTTCGGGCTGCGCTATTCTGCGGCAGACTGCCGTGACTTCAGTTCGGCCTTGTCGGCTTTCTTCTGCTTGCGCTTGCCGAGCGCCTTGGGAGTCTGTGCCCACTCGCTCTGCCTGCCGAATGCCAGGGTCTCCCGCAGCAGGTGCAGTCGTTCGCCTTCGGTCTTGGCCTTGCGAGTGTTCACCTCGGCCACGACGCTGCCGTTCCAGTCGTTCGCTGCCAGCAGCGCCAGCACCTCGCGAACCGGCTGGCCACCGTACCCGGGCAACAGGTGCTCGTCGAACACACGCCCTTCGTCGAGCGATCCCGAGCCGTCGCAGAGGTGAACGTGCCGCAGCCGCGGGCCGAGCGCCAATGCCATCTCCAGCGAGTCTCGCCCCGAAAGCGCGGCGTGCGAGAAGTCGAGGGTGACAGCGTCGCAGTCCATCACCACCGGATCCCAGCCGGGCGAGTACGCCTTCAGGCTCGACCCCTTCACCTTCCACGGAAACATGTTCTCGACGGCGATCTCGACCCCGTGCGTGGCCGTGGTCTCCCGCACGATGCGCAAGAAGTTCTCGGCGTAGCCCGACTGCCATCGGAATGGCGGATGCACCACCACCGTCGTGGCCCCGACCTCGCGAGCGAGTTCGGCCGACTTCTCGAGCTTGACCTGCGGGTCGCGGCCCCAGACGAAGTGCGTGAGAAGAAGTACCGGCGCGTGGATCGACAGAATCGGTATCTCGTATCGTTCCGACAGCGCACGAAGGGTCTCAGGCGCCTGCGTCACCTCGTCGCGCGTGACCATGACTTCGACCCCGTCGTACCCGGCCAGCTTGGCGTGACGAAAGCCCTCTTCGACCCCCAGCGGGTAGACGCACGAGGTGCTCATACCTATTCGAATCATCTTTCTGAGCCTAAACCCGTAACCTGAGTAGTGGGTAGGGAAAGGAAACACCATCACTTCTGAACGCACATCCGGTACCGCTGACGGCTCGTACAAGCTCGTCGTGGTGTCGAACCGTCTTCCGGTCGACAAAGTCGTCGAAGCTGACGGATCGAGCGAATGGCGTGTATCGCCGGGGGGATTGGTCACTGCGCTCGAGCCCATCATGTCGGCGAGCGACGGCGCGTGGGTGGGCTGGGCGGGTATCGCTGACGACCACAGCGAGCCGTTCGAGCATGACAACATCTCGATCGTTCCCGTCACGCTGTCGGCGGAGGAGATCGAGCTCTACTACGAGGGATTCTCGAACGACACGCTGTGGCCGCTCTACCACGACGTCATTGCCCCGCCCACATACCACCGCGACTGGTGGGAGTCTTACGTGTCCGTGAACCAGCGCTTCGCCGATGCCGCCGCGTCGGTCGCCGCCAGCGGTGCCACGGTGTGGGTGCAGGACTACCAGTTGCAGCTCGTACCGAAGATGCTGCGGGAGATTCGCCCCGACCTCGTCATCGGTTTCTTCAATCACATTCCATTTCCGGCATATGGCATCTTCTCGCAGCTGCCCTGGCGTACCCAGGTGATCGAAGGCCTTCTCGGCGCCGACGTCATCGGCTTTCAGAGAGTGGCTGACGCCGGCAACTTCAGTCGCGCGGTGCGTCGCCTGCTCGGCTACACCACCAAAGGCTCCACCATCGAGGTGCCCATAACCGACGTCTCCGAGGTGCAGGGCGCCCCGCACCGGGCGAAGACCTCGCGCCGGGGCCACCAGGTGCGCACCGTCACGGCCCGCGCCTTTCCCATCTCCATCGATGCCGCGAGCTTCGAAGAGCTGGCTCGTACCCCCGCGATACAGGCCCGTGCCAGGGAACTCCGCCACGAACTGGGCGATCCAGCCGTGGTGATGCTCGGCGTCGACAGGCTCGACTACACCAAGGGCATCGGCCACCGCCTGAAGGCTTACGGCGAACTGCTCGCCGACGGCAAGATCAGCGTGGCCGACGCCAGCCTCGTGCAGGTGGCGAGCCCGAGCCGCGAGCGGGTTCAGACCTACATGACGCTGCGCGACGAGATCGAACTGACCGTCGGTCGACTGAACGGTGACTTCAGTACTATCAGCCACACGGCCATCAGCTACCTTCACCAGGGCCAGCCCCGCGAGGAGATGGTGGCGCTGTATCTGGCTGCCGATGTCATGCTCGTCACGGCCCTGCGCGATGGCATGAACCTCGTTGCAAAAGAGTACGTCGCCACCCGATTTGACAACGACGGAGTGCTCGTATTGAGTGAATTCGCGGGTGCGGCCGATGAGTTGAAGGCCGCGTTACTGGTGAACCCACACGACATCGGCGGGCTGAAAGAGGCCATCATGAAGGCCATCGGCATGCCGAAGCACGAAAAGTCGAGGCGCATGCGGAGCCTGCGCAAACGGGTCATCGAATACGACGTCGCGCGCTGGTCGAAGAATTTTCTGGGCGCGCTCGCCGATCAGACGTCTGCGCAGTCGAGTTCTGATGCGGCCGATGCGGCGGCGCGGGCCGACGACGAAGCAACGACGGCAACGGAGAAGCGGGAAGCACGAGCCGACGCACGAGCCGCGGCCGATGAACTGCACGGGGGTGGGCAGAGCAAGTGACAGGTGCGCCGGGGTCCCAAGCGAACATCCAGCGCCCGTATGAGCCGGGTGAGTTGGCAGACGACACACAAAGTCTCGTGGCGAAGCTGACGCAGCTCGCCTCGACCGAGCGGCTGCTGGTCGCGCTCGACTTCGACGGCACACTGGCTCCTGAAGTGGATGATCCGCAGCGCGCCCGCGCCCTGCCCGAAGCCCGGGCGGCGGTGCTTCGACTGCTCGACCTGCCGAACACCCGCGTGGCCCTCATCTCGGGGCGAGCGATGGCGAGCCTCGAACACGTGGCCAACGTGCCCGATTCGGTGCTGCTGGTGGGGTCGCACGGGGTCGAATTCCGGCTCGACAGCCCCGACATCCACCTGAACCTCGACACCGTCGAACTCGAACAGGTCGAGGTGCTGAGCGAGGTGCTCGAAGACGTGGCCGCGGGCCTGGCCCATGTCTGGGTCGAGACCAAGCCGGCCGGTTTCGCGCTGCACACGCGCCTCGCCACCGAGAAAGACTCGCGCATCGCCCACCTGCAGGCGCTCAGTGAGACCCAGGCGGAGATCGCCGGGCTCACGGTGCGGGAGGGCAAGAACGTCATCGAGTTCTCGGTTCGCAGTGCCACGAAGGGCGAGGCCCTGCTGCACCTGAAGGAGTACACCAAGGCCACCGCCGTGCTCTACGCGGGCGACGATGTGACCGACGAAGACGCCTTCGCGGTGCTGCGGCCGCGCGACTTCGGGCTGAAGAGCGGCCCGGGCAAGACCATCGCCGAGTTTCGCGTGCACGACCCGCGCGAGGTTGCGGGTGTGCTGGCCCTGCTGGCCGATCTGCGCGCGGCCCGCCCGTAGCTGACAGCCTGACGGCCACCACCTCAGGCGATCTGAACGGCGTTGCGCCCCTCGGTCTTCGCCCGGTACAGCGCTTGATCGGCCGACATCATGAGTGCCTCGAGGCTGAGGGCGGGCACTGTCTCGGAGGGGAACGGCCGCAGTGCCCCGCCCACGCTCACAGTGGTCTTCGGCGTTGCGTCGAGCCCCTCGATGGCCGCGCGCAGTCGCTCCGCCACCTCGGCCAGCTCGTCGTTTCCGCGCACGATGGTGAACACCGAGAACTCGTCGCCGCCGACCCGCACGCAGAGGTCGCTCGAACGGGTGAACTGGATCAGGGCATCCGCGGTGACCTGAAGAACCCCATCGCCCACCAGGTGACCGTACGTGTCGTTGATCTGCTTGAAATGGTCGAGGTCGAGAACCAGGCACCCGAGTTGACGGTCGGTTCGTTCGGCGAGGGCGGTCATCAGCGGAACATTCACCTCCATGCTGCGACGATTCGCCAGCCCCGTGAGTGCGTCAGCCAACGACAGTGCCACCGCCTCGTCGCGCGCGGCCTGCAGCGACTGCCGGAGCACCACAACGACCAACACGGTGATCGACATCAAGGCCACGAAGATGATGCACGCCACCAGCGGAATCGATGAGCGCGCCACAATGAGCCCGATGCCCAGCGCCAGACACACCGCGCTGAACGCGATGGCCAGTCGAATCGGCACGAAGGCGGAGGCCCCTACGGCCACACCGAGCAGAACAAACGCGAGCAGCGTGCCGATGGCGGGAGGCTGGATGCTCAGCCCGATCAGTGTCGTCAGTGCCATCGTCAGCACGATGACCCCGATGGTGAATCGCGCCGTCGCCAGCCGGGTGAACCGCGCTATCGCGCACACGGCGAGCCCGACCACCACGCCGAGAACCACCACCCAGCGCGCCGCCCCCGGCGTGAAGTCGCCCACCGCGGCCAGCACGGCGAGGAATGCGGCACCGGGCAGCGAAACCACCTGCAGCGCAAGGGAGCGCAGTTCACTCGGCGTTCGATGCGCGAAAGGGCTCATATCGGGCTCGTTTCTCGTGGCGGCCAGCGGTCTGCACAGCGCCTGTGCTGCTACCGTATCGCCCTGAACGGGGGTCGCCCAATGCATGCACTGCTCTTGCGCTCGGAGGTGCCGCCGAGCAGAATCACGCACGTAGAGGTTCTAAACTCTTACCATGCCCGAAATAGACATGAAGCCGCGAAGCCGCGTCGTCACCGATGGAATCGAAGCCACCACCTCGCGCGGAATGCTGCGCGCAGTGGGCATGGGCGACGCCGACTGGGAGAAGCCCCAGATCGGCATCGCGAGTTCATGGAACGAGATCACCCCGTGCAACCTCTCGCTCGACCGCCTCGCGCAGGCATCGAAAGAGGGCGTGCACTCGGGTGGCGGGTACCCGCTGCAGTTCGGCACCATCTCGGTCTCTGACGGCATCTCCATGGGCCACGAGGGTATGCACTTCTCGCTCGTCTCGCGTGAAGTGATCGCCGACTCGGTCGAGACCGTCATGCAGGCCGAGCGCCTCGACGGCTCTGTGCTGCTCGCGGGCTGCGACAAGTCGCTGCCCGGCATGCTCATGGCAGCCGCCCGGCTCGACCTCGCGAGCGTCTTTCTGTACGCCGGCTCCATCGCACCCGGCTGGGTCAAGCTGAGCGACGGCACCGAGAAAGACATCACCATCATCGACTCGTTCGAGGCCGTCGGCGGCGTCAAGGCCGGCACCATGAGCGAGGCCGATGCGAAGCGCATCGAATGCGCCTTCGCTCCGGGTGAGGGTGCCTGTGGTGGCATGTACACCGCGAACACCATGGCCAGTGTGGCCGAAGCACTCGGTATGAGCCTGCCGGGCAGTGCATCCCCGGCCAGTGCCGACCGCCGCCGCGACTACTTCGCGCACCGCTCGGGCGAGGCCGTGGTCAACCTGCTGCGCCTCGGCATCACCACGCGCCAGATTCTCACGAAAGACGCCTTCGAGAACGCCATCGCCGTCGCCATGGCGCTGGGAGGGTCGACCAACGTCATCCTGCACCTGCTCGCCATCGCGTACGAGGCCGAGGTCGACCTCACCATCGACGACTTCAACCGCATCGGCGACCAGATCCCGCATCTCGCCGACATGAAGCCGTTCGGTAAATACGTCATGAACGACCTCGATCGCCAGGGCGGGCTTCCCGTTCTGATGAAGGCGCTCCTGGATGCTGGGCTCATGCACGGCGACGCACTCACTGTCACGGGCAAGACCCTCGCCGAGAACCTCGCCGAGATCGACCCGCCCGCGCTCGACGGCACAGTGCTGCGCACCATGGACAACCCCATCCACCCCACCGGTGGCCTCACCGTGCTGAAGGGCTCGCTTGCTCCCGAGGGCGCTGTGGTGAAGACGGCGGGCTTCGACGGCTCCGTCTTCGAGGGCCCGGCAAAGGTGTTCGAGCGCGAGCGTGCGGCGATGGATGCCCTCACCGAGGGTCTCATCGAGCACGGCGACGTGGTCATCATCCGCTACGAAGGCCCCAAGGGTGGCCCGGGCATGCGCGAGATGCTGGCCATCACGGCCGCCATCAAGGGTGCGGGGCTCGGCAAAGATGTACTACTCTTGACAGACGGCAGATTCTCAGGCGGCACAACCGGACTGTGTATCGGCCACATAGCACCCGAAGCGGTCGACGCAGGTCCGATCGCCTTCGTGCGCGATGGTGATCTAATACGGGTCGATATCGCAGCTCGCTCGCTTGACCTACTTGTCGAGTCTTCTGAGCTTGCAGCCCGCCGCGAAGGCTGGGCTCCACTCCCTCCGCGCTATACCCGTGGCGTTCTGGCCAAATACTCCAAGCTCGTGCACTCTGCTGCAGAAGGCGCGATAACGGGGTAGTGGCCCCGACACTTCTCAAAGGATCAGTCATCATGTCCGCGGAATCAACTCCCGTGCCGACAGCCACCAGTGCTGCGGCGAAACCAACCGCCCTCAAGAACCAGCCCGACATTCTCACCGGGTCGGGCGCCATTCTGCGCTCGCTCGAGATGCTCGGCGTGAAAGATGTCTTCGGCCTGCCGGGCGGTGCCATCATGCCGTTCTACGACGAGCTGATGTCATCGACGGCCATCCGGCACATTCTGGTGCGCCACGAGCAGGGCGCCGGCCACGCCGCCGAGGGGTACGCCTCGTCGACCGGCAAGGTCGGTGTCGCCATCGCGACGTCGGGCCCCGGCGCAACGAACCTCGTCACGGCCATCGCCGACGCCTACATGGATTCGGTGCCGCTCCTGTGCATCACCGGCCAGGTGTTCTCCACGCTGATGGGCACCGACGCTTTTCAGGAGGTCGACATCGTGGGCATCACCATGCCCATCACGAAGCACTCGTTCCTGGTCACCGACCCGGCCGACGTGCCGGCGACCCTTGCGGCCGCCTATCTTCTCGCATCCACCGGCCGCCCCGGCCCGGTGCTCGTCGACGTGACGAAAGACGCGCAGCAGAACTCGGCGCCCTTCATCTGGCCGCCGAAGATCGACCTGCCCGGCTACCGCCCCGTGATCAAGGCGCACGGCAAGCAGATCCAGGCCGCTGCCGCCCTGCTCGCCGAAGCCAAGCGCCCGGTGTTCTACGTGGGTGGCGGCGTCATTCGCGCCGAGGCCTCGGCCGAGCTGCTGAAGCTCGCCGAGCTCACCGGTGTGCCTGTCGTCACCACACTCATGGCGCGCGGCGCCTTCCCCGACTCGCACCCGCAGGCGCTCGGCATGCCCGGCATGCACGGTACGGTTCCGGCCGTGCTGGCACTGCAGGAGAGCGACCTGCTCATCTCGCTCGGCGCCCGATTCGACGACCGGGTCACGGGCAAGGTCAGCGAGTTCGCGCCCGACGCCAAGGTTGTGCACGTCGACATCGACCCGGCTGAGATCTCGAAGATCCGCGTCGCCGACGTGCCCATCGTGGGTGACGCCAAAGACGTGATCATCGATCTCATCGCGGCGTTCACCGAGGTCTCGCACGGCACTGCTCCCGACCTCGCCGAGTGGTGGCTGCGGCTCAACCAGCTGAAGACCGACTTTCCCCTCGGCTATGCCGAACCGGTCGACGGGCTCATCTCGCCGCAGTACGTCATCGAGCGCATCGGCCAGATCACCGGGCCAGAGGGCATCTATGCCTCGGGCGTAGGCCAGCATCAGATGTGGGCCGCGCAGTTCATCAAGTACGAGCGCCCCAACGCGTGGCTGAACTCCGGCGGCGCCGGCACCATGGGCTACGGCGTTCCTGCCGCCATGGGCGCCAAAGTCGCGAACCCCGACCGCACGGTCTGGGCGATCGACGGCGACGGCTGCTTCCAGATGACGAATCAGGAACTCGCCACCTGCACGATCAACAAGATCCCGATCAAGGTGGCGATCATCAACAACTCGTCGCTCGGCATGGTTCGCCAGTGGCAGACCCTGTTCTACGACGGTCGCCACTCGTTCACCGATCTGAACACCGGCGACGGCACGATCATGATTCCTGACTTCGTGAAGCTCGCCGACGCATACGGTGCGCTGGGCATCCGAGTCACCAAGAAAGAAGACGTTGACGCCGCCATCAAGCTGGCAAACGAGACGAACGATCGCCCCGTGGTCATCGACTTCGTGGTGAGCCGAGACTCGATGGTGTGGCCCATGGTGCCGCAGGGTGTCGGCAACTCGTCTGTGCAGTACGCCCGCGAACACGCCCCCGAGTGGGAAGAGGAGTAGACCATGAGTCACCACGTTCTTTCCCTGCTTGTCGAAGACAAACCGGGCCTTCTGACCCGCGTTGCCGGGCTGTTCGCCCGTCGCGGCTTCAACATCGAGTCGCTCGCCGTCGGCAAGAGCGAGATCGACGGCCTGTCGCGCATCACTGTGGTCGTCGATGTCGAAGAGTTGCCGCTCGAGCAAGTGACGAAGCAGCTCAACAAGCTGGTCAACGTCATCAAGATCGTCGAACTCGACACAACCCAGTCGGTGCAGCGTGAACACCTGCTCGTGAAGGTGCGGGTCGACAACTCGACCCGCTCGCACGTGCTCGAGGCTGTGAACCTCTTTCGGGCGCGCGTCGTCGATGTCTCGTCGGATGCCCTGGTCATTGAAGTGACGGGCGACACCGGTAAGACGAACGCGTTCCTCCGGGTCGTCGAACCATACGGCATCAAAGAGATCGCCCAATCGGGTCTGCTCGCCATCGGGCGTGGCAGCAAGTCGATCACCGAGCGCATCTTCAAGAACTGATCTTTTACCTCTTTTCGTTCTCCACCCGCAGAAAATAAATACAAGGAGCAAGAACTCACGTGACTGAAATCTTTTACGACGCAGACGCCGATCTGTCGCTCATCCAGGCGAAGAAAGTCGCCGTTGTCGGCTACGGTTCGCAGGGCCACGCGCACTCGCTGAACCTCCGTGACTCCGGTGTCGAGGTCGTTGTCGCCCTCAAAGAGGGCTCGTCATCGAAGGCCAAGGCCGAAGAGGCCGGCTTCACCGTTCTCTCGGTCGCTGAGGCCACCGCCTGGGCCGACGTCATCGTCATCCTCGCGCCCGACCAGCACCAGCGCGGCATCTACAAAGACGAGATCGCTCCCAACCTGAAGCCCGGCTCGACGCTGGTGTTCGGCCACGGGTTCAACATTCGCTTCGGCTACATTCAGGCCCCCGAAGGCACCGACGTCATCCTCGTCGCCCCCAAGGGCCCGGGCCACACCGTTCGCCGCGAGTTCGAGGCCGGCCGCGGGGTTCCCGTCATCGTCGCTGTCGAAGAAGACGCTTCGGGTTCAGCCTGGGCTCTCGCCTGGTCGTACGCCCGTGCCATCGGTGGCCTCCGTGCCGGCGGCATCAAGACCACGTTCACCGAAGAGACCGAGACCGACCTGTTCGGTGAGCAGGCCGTTCTCTGCGGTGGTACCTCGCAGCTCGTTCAGTACGGGTTCGAGGTTCTCACCGAGGCCGGCTACCAGCCGCAGATCGCGTACTTCGAGGTTCTGCACGAGCTGAAGCTCATCGTCGACCTCATGTGGGAGGGTGGCATCGCCAAGCAGCGTTGGAGCATCTCCGACACCGCCGAGTACGGCGACTACGTCTCCGGCCCTCGCGTCATCTCGCCCGACGTGAAAGAGAACATGAAGGCCGTTCTGGCCGACATCCAGTCGGGCGCTTTCGCGACCCGCTTCATCAACGACCAGGATGCGGGAGCTCCCGAGTTCCTCGCCCTCCGCGAGAAAGGTGCCGCGCACCCCATCGAGGAGACCGGCCGCGAGCTCCGCGCGCTGTTCGCCTGGAAGCAGACCGACGCCGACTACACCGAGGGTTCAGCCGCCCGCTGATCCTCAGCTCTCCCGTCTCGTCGATAGCCGGTACTCCTTCGGAGTGCCGGCTATCGCTGTCTCCGCACCGCTCGCAGTTCGGGCGAGCGGGTCAGGGGTGGTGCAGGGCGTTGGCGAGGAGGCCGCGGTTTGTGAGGTCTTGTCCGATGGCCTGATCGAGTTCGGTGAAGACAGACGCCGAACGCGAGACACCGATGGCACCGCCGAGCGCGCCGGCACCACTCGTGCGGGCGAGGCGAGCCACGAGCATCCCGTCGCTGTCGAAGAACTGCATGGTGTACTCGAGGCGTTGCTTGTCGCGGCCGGCGAAGGCGCCGAGCCAGACCGTCGCGCCCACGCTGCCACGGGTCACATTCCAGCCGCCGAGCGGTGAGGCGGTGACCTCGAAGCCCTGACCCTGCATGATCTGCGCGAGGAGACCGCGGGCCGCCTCGTGGTCGCCGGTGATGAAATAGTCGACAGCTGCCATGCGTCAATCGTAGTGATCGTTGGGGAGCGGTATTCTGGTGACATGGCCCGTGATCCCTTCGACGACGCACTCAGTTGGGGTGACCAGAACGACCCGACCTACGTCGAGGGCGAACCGTCGGGCATCGACGATGACGAGCTGTCGGAGGCCGAGAAGTCGGGCACGCGTTCGGGGCCGGGTGAAGACCCGTTCATCTCGTCGACGGGGGCCGCGGTGTCGGGCGTGGGGCTGCAGCATGAGAGCCGAAAGGGCCCCCGCTGGGCATCCAGAGCCGTACCCGACGAGAAAGCCAGCGCCGCCAACGCCGAGGCCGTGGCGAGCGCGCGGGCCACGCAGGTCGAGGCCGAGCGAGATGCTGCCGCCGACGACGACCTCGCTGCCGCCGACGATGAACTCGCTGCCGCAGAAGCCGACGGCCGGCAGCTGAGCTCGGCTGCTCTCATCACGTTCGGCATCATCGGCGGAATCCTTCTGCTCTACACGGTGGGTTGGCTCGTCGTGTTCATTCGCAACCCTCTCGCGCCCACCGGGCTCGCGGAGATCGTGCAGAACCTGCAGGGTGTGCTTGCCATCGCGGCGCCGGCGCTGTGGTTCATCGTCACGCTGCTGTTGGCGGCCCGGCGGCGGGTGGCGGTGCGGCTGATCTGGCTCATCCTGGGGGTTGTCGTGCTGGTTCCCTGGCCGTTTCTCACCGGAAAGTAGGCGATTGTGACGTCAGAATCTGCAGCGGCGCCTGAGCCCGTGCTGCCCGCGTCTGCTCCGGCGGCGCCGACGAAGCGCGTGCGCGGGCGGGCCGGCTGGATCGTCGCGACCGTCTTCGCGTTCCTGTTCGCGGTCGACGTGTTCGAGGCCCTGTCGAACCTCATCGGGCTCACCCAGTCGTTCGCCTCGGTCGACGTTGCGATGCCCGCAAACGCACTCGGCGCCCTGATCGGTCTTGTCGCGGCGCCCATCGTCGTCTACGCCCTCATTCTGTGGGCGACCCGACGGATGCGCACAGGCTCGGCCCTTCTCGTCTTCCTCGTGGGGTTCGCGGTCGCGGCGGTCATCACACTCGACCTGCAGAGCGTCTACCGCGGCATCGTGCCGTTCGTCATTCCGTCGTAGGTCATTGGCGCTAAAGTTGAGGGGCTACCTCGCCCGCGAGCCCGCCGCCGGCGCCTCATCGTAAGGAATCACTTTCGTGTCTAAACCGGTCGTGTTGATCGCCGAAGAACTTTCTCCTGCCACCGTCGAGGCTCTCGGCCCCGACTTCGACGTGGTCAACGTCGACGGTACCGACCGCCCGGCGCTGCTGGCAGCGCTCGCCACCGCCGACGCCATCCTGGTGCGTTCGGCTACAAAGGTCGACGCTGAAGCCATCGCGGCAGCGCCGAACCTGAAGGTCATAGCGCGCGCCGGCGTCGGCCTCGACAACGTCGACATCAAGGCTGCAACGACCGCCGGCGTCATGGTCGTCAACGCTCCCACGTCGAACATCATCTCGGCCGCCGAGCTGACGGTCGGCCACATCCTGAGCCTGGCGCGCCACATTCCCGCGGCGCACAACGCGCTCGCGCAGGGGCAGTGGAAGCGGTCGAAGTACACCGGCGTCGAGATCTACGAGAAGACCGTGGGCATCATCGGCCTCGGTCGCATCGGTGCGCTCATCACAGCCCGCATGCAGGCGTTCGGCACCAACGTGGTGGCGTATGACCCCTACGTGACGTCGGCGCGCGCCCAGCAGCTCGGCGTGACCCTTCTGACACTGGATGAACTGCTCGCCCAGAGCGACTTCATCACCATTCACATGCCGAAGACCCCCGAGACCACGGGCATGATCAGCGACGCCCAGCTCGCGCTCATGAAGCCGACGGCCTTCATCGTGAACGTGGCCCGCGGCGGGCTCATCGACGAAGATGCCCTCTACCGTGCCCTCAGCACCAACGTCATCGCGGGCGCCGGGCTCGACGTGTTCGTGAGCGAGCCGCCGAAAGACGAGAAGCTGCTCGCGCTCGAGAACGTCGTGGTCACGCCGCACCTCGGCGCGTCGACCGACGAAGCGCAGGAGAAGGCGGGTGTGTCGGTTGCGAAGTCGGTGCGCCTCGCGCTCTCGGGCGAACTGGTTCCCGACGCCGTGAATGTGGCGGGCGGCATCATCGACCCGTACGTGCGGCCGGGCATCCCGTTGCTCGAGAAGCTCGGCCAGGTGTTCTCCGGCCTCGCGTCGAGCCCCCTCACGAGCGTCGATGTCACCGTGCGCGGCGAGCTCGCGAACTACGACGTGAGCGTGCTGAAGCTGGCCGCTCTCAAGGGCATCTTCACGAACGTGGTCTCTGAGACCGTGTCGTACGTCAATGCGCCCCTGCTCGCCGAGCAGCGCGGTGTCACCGTGCGCCTCATCACCGACCCGGTGTCGGAGGAGTACCGCAACATCCTCACCCTCACCGGCGCGCTGGCCGACGGCACGCAGATCTCGGTCTCGGGTACCCTCACGGGCACCAAGCAGATCGAGAAGATCGTCGAGATCAACGGGTACGACGTCGAGGTTCCCATCGCCGAGCACCTGCTCGTGATGATCTACGACGACCGCCCCGGCATCGTTGCGGTCTACGGCAAAGAGTTCGGCGACGCGTCGATCAACATCGCCGGTATGCAGATCGCCCGTACCACCGCTGGTGGCAAGGCGCTCAGCGTTCTCACCATCGACTCGCCGGCGCCCGAGAGCCTGCTCGAGCGGGTGCGCGTGGCCATCGACGCCGACGTGCTGACCGAGATCGACGTCACCGCGTAGCGGTTGCGGCTTCGCCGAACTGCAGCTGGCCGCGGTGGTTGGCCCTCTGCGGTGGTGTGGCTGCAGGGCGCCAGCGAGAGGGGCGAACGACCCTGAAGCGGCGAGGTGAGCGCCGTCAGCGGGTGAGGCGGGAGACCATCGCGACGAGCTCGTCCATGTTTGCGAGGGCGCGGTTCGAGGTTTCGCTGAGGGCCGTGGGCAGCAGGGCCGAGTTGTAGTAGAGGCCGTCGCTCACGAGCATGATGGTGCGGGCGACCGCTTCGTCGCCGACGGCCTCGTTCACGACATCGAACCAGGCCCGCTGCATCGACTTGAGCGCCTCCTGCGCCTTGGGCTGTGAGCCCTGCGCGAGGCGCGTTGCCGCGATGATGGCCCGGTCGAGCGGGCTCTCGGTGTTGACCGAGCTGCGAAGGAAGTAGTCGACCACGCCGGCCGGGGCAGTGCGGATGTTCGTGAGGTCGTCGACCACGAGTGCCCCGAGCCGGTCGATCAGGCCCTCGACGAGCGCGTCTTTCGACCCGAAATGGTAGAGCAGGCCGCCCTTACTGACGCCCGCTTCGGCTGCGACGGCATCGAGAGTGGCCGTACGTTCGCCCTGCGTGATGAGGATGTTCTCGAATGCGTCGAGCACCCGATCACGAGCGGAGGGCGCGGAAGGCATGAGTTCATCGTACAGAGGGCCGGCCTCCCCCGGGCGTCTGAGGGTGCGGGTGACGCGGGCCGAGCATCCAGAAGCTTGCTACTGTACCGACTGGACGGTATACTAAAGTCTCACCCACAATCTGCCAGGAAACGTCATGTCCAGCTCCACCTCCACCCGTTCGCTAGCGACCGGCACCGGCACGCCCGACCTCCGCGTCGGCGCTCGCGGCTGGCTCGCGCTCGCCGTGCTCATGCTGCCGGTTCTGCTCGTGTCGATCGACAACACCGTGCTGAGCTTCGCGCTGCCGGTCATCTCCGAGACGCTGCACCCGAGCGCCGCCGCGCAGCTCTGGATGATCGACACCTACCCCCTCGTGCTCGCCGGCCTGCTCGTGGCCATGGGCAACCTCGGCGACCGCGTCGGCCGTCGCAAGCTGCTGCTCATCGGCGCCGTCGGTTTCGGAGCGCTCTCAATGGTCGCGGCCTTCGCCCCCACCGCCGAGCTGCTGATCGCCGCCCGCGCGGGGCTCGCCTTCTTCGGCGCCATGCTCATGCCGTCGACCCTCAGCCTGCTCCGCACGATCTTCGCCGACCGCCGCCAGCGCCGCCTCGCCATCGCCATCTGGGCGGCCGGTTTCGCCGCCGGCGCGGCCCTCGGCCCTATCGTGGGCGGTGTGCTGCTCGAGCACTTCTGGTGGGGATCGGTGTTTCTCATCGCGGTGCCGGTACTGATTCCGCTGCTGATTCTCGCCCCGCTCGTCATTCCCGAGTCGAAAGACCCCACCCCGGGCCCGCTCGACCTCGTCAGCATCGGCCTTTCGCTGGTGATGATCGTTCCCATCGTGTTCGCCATCAAGCAGGTGGCCACAGAGGGCTTCTCGTTCGCAGCGCTCGGCCTGGTGGCGCTCGGGCTCGCGGCCGGCTTCGCCTTCGTGCGGCGCCAGCTGGGGCGCGAGAACCCCATGCTCGACATGCGCCTGTTCCGCGTGGGCGCCTTCACGGGCGCGGTGCTCGTGAACCTGCTCAGCGTCGTGGCGCTGGTGGGCTTCCTATTCTTCGTGTCGCAGCACCTCCAGCTGGTGCTGGGGCTGTCGCCACTGGATGCCGCCCTCGCGCTGGTGCCCGGCCTCATCGTCATGGTTGTGGCCGGCCTCGCCGTGGTGCCCGTCGTTCGGCGGGTGAAACCCAGCATCGTCGTGGCTCTCGGGCTCGCGTTGTCAGCGGTGGCCTACATCATCGTGATGCTCACCGGGCAGCACGCCAGCGCGGCGACCCTGTCGATCGCGTTCGCGGTGCTCGCCCTCGGTATCGGCGCGGCCGAGACGATCTCGAACGACCTGATCATCTCCGTGGTTCCCGAGAACAAGGCCGGGGCCGCCTCGGCTGTCTCCGAGACGGCGTACGAACTCGGTGCCGTGCTCGGCACCGCGGTGCTGGGCAGTATTCTGACCGCGTTCTATCGGTCGGGAGTTGTGCTGCCGCTCGGGCTCTCAGACACGCAGGCGACGGCCGCCAGCGAGACCCTCGGGGGAGCGGTGAGCGTCTCGAACGAGCTCCCGTGGAGCCTCGGCCAGGTGCTGCTGCACTCGGCGCGCAACGCGTTCGACAGCGGAGTGGTCACCACGTCGGCCATCGGGGCGGCGCTCATGGTGGCGGCGACCATCCTCGCGCTCGTCACCCTCCGCAAAGCCCGCGGCTGACCCGCCCGAGTTGGTAATCTGGGAGGCACACACTCGTCCAGCGTTGGAGCCCCTATGTCTCGCGTCATCCGCCTTGCCGTCATTCCCGGAGACGGCATCGGCCCCGAGGTCATTGCCGAGGCGCTGAAGGTTCTCGACGCGGTCGTCGCCGCCGACCCGTCGGGCGTCACCGTCGAGAAGACACACTTCTCGCTCGGGGCGGCCCGTTTTCTCGAGACCGGCGACGTGCTGACCGACGCAGACCTCGCATCCATCGCCTCACACGACGCCATTCTGCTGGGCGCCGTGGGCGGCGTGCCCGGCGACCCGCGCCTGAAAGACGCCAACATCGAGCGTGGGCTGCTGCTGAAGCTGCGGTTCTCGCTCGACCACTACGTGAACCTGCGGCCCACCACCATCTACCCCGGGGTGACGAGCCCGCTGAGCAACCCCGGAGAAGTCGACTTCGTGGTTGTGCGAGAAGGCACCGAGGGCCCGTACGTCGGCAACGGCGGCGTCATTCGCGCGGGAACACCGCACGAAATCGCCAACGAAGTGTCGGTCAACACGGCGTACGGTGTCGAACGTGTCGTTCGGTTTGCCTTCGAGCTGGCAGCCAGCCGCCCGCGCAAGAAGCTCACCCTCGTGCACAAGACCAACGTGCTCGTTTTCTCGGGCAGCCTGTGGCAGCGCACGGTCACGGCGGTCGCCGCCGACTACCCCGATGTGGCGGTCGACTACCTGCACGTCGACGCTGCAACGATCTTCTTCGTCACAAACCCTGCTAAGTTCGACACCATCGTCACAGACAACCTCTTCGGCGACATTCTCACCGACCTGGCCGGCGCAATCAGCGGCGGCATCGGTCTGGCAGCCTCGGGCAACATCAACCCGTCTGGCGCCTTCCCCAGCATGTTCGAGCCGGTTCACGGTTCCGCTCCCGACATTGCTGGCCAGCAGATCGCCGACCCCACGGCCGCGATTCTCTCGGTAGCGCTTCTCCTCGACCAGCAGGGTATGGCAGAGGCGGCGACGAGGGTTCGCGCCGCGGTGACCACCGATCTTGCCGACCGGGCGGCACGCGTTGCTGCCGCCACCGCCGATTCCCCCTCCGCCGACGTCGACGCACCCACGGCCCGCACCACTGCCGCCGTGGGCGACGCCATCGTCTCCCAGCTTGCTGCCTCGGCAGCCCTCGTTTCGTAAGGAACACGATGACCACGACCGCACCGACCCCCGCCACCACCGGTTTTCCGCTCTCATTCGCTCTGACCCCGTCGACGGATGCCCGGGCCACAGCCGAGCGCGAGGCCATCCTCGCCGACCCCGGTTTTGGCAAGCACTTCACCGACCACATGGTCTCGATCGAGTGGACCCTCGCCGGTGGCTGGCACGAGGCCCAGGTTCTGCCGTACGGGCCCATCTCGCTCGACCCGGCCGCGTCGGTCTTCCACTACGCGCAAGAGATCTTCGAGGGCCTGAAGGCCTATCGTCACGCCGACGGCGCCATTTACACTTTTCGGCCCGAGGCGAACGCCGCCCGCCTGCAGCGCTCGGCCGCCCGCCTCGCGTTGCCGCCGCTCTCGACCGAAGACTTCATCGAGTCGCTCAAGCAGCTCGTCGCGGTCGATGCGTCGTGGGTGCCCGACGCCGCGGAGACGAGCCTCTATCTCCGCCCGTTCATGATGGCAACCGAGAGCTTTCTCGGCGTGCGGTCGGCCCAGAAGGTGGGCTACTACCTCATCGCCTCGCCCGCCGGCGCCTACTTCACGGGTGGGGTCACCCCCGTGAACATCTGGCTCTCGACCGAGTTCAACCGCGCCGGCCACGGCGGAATGGGTGCAGCCAAAACCGGCGGCAACTACGCTTCCTCGCTGCTGCCGCAAGAGCTCGCCTATGAGAAGGGCTGCGCGCAGGTGCTCTTCCTCGACTCGCAGGAGGGCAAATACCTCGAAGAGCTCGGCGGCATGAACCTCTTCCTCGTCTACAAAGACGGCACGCTCGTCACGCCCGAGAGCGATTCCATTCTCGCGGGCATCACCCGCGACAGCATCATGCAGCTCGCCCGCGACCGTGGTCACAACGTGGAGCTCCGCCGCGTCAGCATCGAGGAGTGGAAGGAAGGCTCGGCATCCGGTGACATCGTCGAAGTCTTCGCCTGCGGAACCGCTGCCGTCATCACGCCCGTCGCCCAGCTGCTGGCCGACGACTTCGCGCTCGGCACCGCGGGCGCGCCCGCCGGCGAACTGACCATGTCGCTGCGCCAGGAGCTCACCGACATTCAGTACGGCCGCGTGCCTGACCGCCACAACTGGCTCACGCGCCTCGCCTGAGCCGGGCTTCACGGGCCCGCCGCCTGTGCGTCTGAGCCCGCGCCCGACCCCCGTTCGCCGCATCATCAACGAAAGACACTCACGTGAAGATTGCACGGTTCAGCACAGAGGGCGGCGACCCGCGGTTCGGCATCGTCGACGGCACCGAGCTGGTGGTTCTGGCGGGCGACCCGATGTTCCAGGGCTTCGAGACGACCGAAGAGCGGGTGTCGCTCGGGGCAGTGAAGCTGCTTGCCCCGGTCATTCCGCGCTCGAAAGTGGTGTGCATCGGCAAGAACTACACCGAGCACGCCCGCGAGATGGGCGGCGAAGCGCCCGATCACCCCATCATCTTTCTGAAGCCGAACACGAGCGTCATCGGGCCGGGCGACACCATCGTGCTGCCGCCCGACAGCAACCAGGTCGAGCACGAGGCTGAGCTCGCCATCGTCATCGGCAGCGTGGCGAAGAACGTGCGGCCCGAAGACTACGCCGATGTCGTGTTCGGCTACACGGTGGCGAACGACGTCACGGCTCGCGACATCCAGAAGCTCGACGGGCAGTGGACGAGGGCGAAGGGCTACGACACCTTCTGCCCCCTCGGCCCGATCATCGAGACCGAATTCGACTGGTCGGATGCCCGCATCGAGGCTCGCGTCGACGGCACCGTCACCCAGCTCGGCAACATCAAAGACATGATCTTCTCGATACCCGAAATCGTGGCCTTCGTGTCACGGGTCTTCACGCTCCTGCCCGGAGACGTGATTCTCACCGGTACGCCGGCGGGCGTGGGGCCATTCGTCTCGGGCCAGACGGTGGAGATCTCGGTCGACGGCATCGGCACGCTGAGCAACCTCGCGCGCTGAGCGCTGGCTCTGCGGGGTGAGCGGCGTGCGGCGAGGGTCGCCACGGCGGCAGCCTTGGAGCGGGGCGTCAGCCCTGAAGCACCGAGAGAACGTTTCCGGCGGGGTCGAGAAACCACGCGATGGTGGGGCCCATATTGCGCATGATGCCCTTCTCGTCGGTGGGCATGCTGGCGGCGTAGGGGTTGGTGTCGACGCCGCGCTGCCGCAGATCATCCACGGCCGCATCGACGTCGGGCACCGCAAAGTTCATGATCGTGAACGTGGCCGGCTCGTGGTCGGGCTTCGGATAGACGAGCACCTTCGCGCCGCTGCCGAGCTGCAGCTCGAGAAAGCCCATCTCGTTGTCGGTCACGGTCAGCCCGAGGGTTTCGCCGTAGAATTTTCGGGCGGCGTCGATGTCGTTCACCGAGAATCCGCTGAACGCGTTGGTGGGGTCGAACATGGCGCCTCCGAAGTCGAAATGGCTAAGTGTACAATGTTTACAATCACACGTTTCGGCGGTGGTGTCCAGTACCGGATGGCCGGCTGCAGGTGTGGGGGAGATGTCGATGAGCGCTGACGCGTCCCCGCCTGCCGTGCGAGCGACATACCGGCACGGAGACCTGCGCGAAGCCCTCGTGGCGGCCGGGCTGCAGATGGCGGAGGCCGGTGGACCCGCCGCCGTCGTGCTGCGGGAGGCGACCCGGCGCGCGGGTGTGACGCCCAACGCGGCGTATCGGCACTTCGCTGACCGTGACGCGCTGCTGCGGGCCGTGGCCGATGCGGCGCAGGGGCTCGCGGCCGACCGTATGGAGCAGGCCGTGGCGGCGGCGGCGCGCGTGGCCGGCCCCGCCGCCGACGTGGTGGCCGGCCCGACCATCGGCCTCGCCAAAGACCCGGCCGCCGACACCGCCTTCGACCCGGCCGCGGGCCTCGCCGCCGACGCCCGCCGAATGCTGCGCGGCGTCGGAACCGGCTACATCGCCTTCGCCCGCGAACAGCCCGGACTCTTCCGCACGGCATTCAGCGTGCCCGACCACCTCGCGAACAGCGCCGACCCCGTGAAGGCCGGAGCGCTGGGGCGTACACCGTTCCAGATTCTGGGCGCCGCCCTCGACGCATGGGCCGCCGCCGGCATTCTCCCGCCCGAGCGCCGCGCCAACGCCGAACTCTACGCATGGTCAGCCGTGCACGGCCTCGGCATGCTTGTCATCGACGGCCCCCTCCGCGGCCTCAGCGCCGACATGGTCACCGCGGCCACCTCCCGCCTCCTCGACATGGTCGAACGCGGCCTGTAACCCAGGCGCACGCCGATTCGGCGGGCAACTGCAGCACCAGCGCGTACAATTGACGACAGTATGTCAACTACACAGCTCCCTCCTTTCTCGACTGCCACCGGCGCCGACGTTCGCGTTCGGTTCTGCCCGTCGCCCACCGGCACCCCGCACGTGGGCCTCATTCGCACGGCCTTGTTCAACTGGGCATATGCCAGGCACACCGGCGGCAAACTTGTCTTCCGCATCGAAGACACCGACGCGGCCCGTGACTCCGAAGAGAGCTACGAGCAGCTCATCGATGCGCTCACCTGGCTGCGCATCGACTGGGACGAGGGCGTCAACGTGGGCGGCCCGCACGCCCCCTACCGGCAGTCTCAGCGCGGCGACATCTACCTCGAGATCATCGAGAAGCTGAAGGCGAGCGGCCACCTCTACGAGAGCTTCTCGACTGCCGAGGAGATCGACGCGCGCAACGAGGCCAACGGCCGCGCCAAGCAGCTCGGCTACGACAACTTCGACCGCGGCCTCACCGACGCCGACCGCGAGCGTTACCGCAGCGAAGGCCGGCTGCCGGCCCTCCGCCTCCGCGTACCCGACTCCGAGCTGAGCTTCGATGACCTCGTGCGCGGGCCCATCACCTTCCCCGCCGGCTCGTTCGTCGACTTCGTGGTGGTTCGCCCCAATGGGGCACCGCTCTACACCTTCGTGAATCCGGTCGACGATGCGCTCATGGGTATCACGCACGTGTTGCGCGGCGAAGACCTGCTGAGCTCGACCCCGCGGCAGATCGCCCTGTACGACGCGCTCGTCGACATCGGGGTCACCACGTTCATCCCGCGCTTCGGGCACATGCCCTACGTGATGGGTGAGGGCAACAAGAAGCTGTCGAAGCGCGACCCCGAGTCGAACCTCTTTCACCACCGAGACCGCGGCTTCATTCCCGAGGGGCTCGTGAACTACCTGGCCCTGCTCGGCTGGTCGCTCACCCACGACCGCGACGTGTTCTCGATCGACGAGTTGGTGGCGGCGTTCGACATCGTCGACGTGAACCCGAACCCGGCCCGCTTCGACCTGAAGAAGGCCGAGTCGATCAACGGCGACCACATCAGGCTGCTGGCGGTTGACGACTTCGCGGCGCGGGTTGTTCCGTATCTGGTCGACGCGGGCATCCTGAGCCTGCCGGTACCGGATGCCCAGCTCGCCACCCTCAGAGAAGCCGCCCCGCTCGTGCAGGAGCGCATGGCGCTGCTCGGCGAGGCCCCCGCCATGCTCGGGTTTCTGTTTCAGCAGGCGCATGCGATCGACTACCAACCGGATGCCCTGGCCAGCCTGCCCGAGAACACCGGCGTCATCCTGGCTGCTGCGGTCGGCGCCCTCGAGCTCATCGAGGAGACGAACTTCACCCACGACCGCATCAAAGACGACCTCGCCGCCGCGCTGATCGGCGGGCTCGGGCTGAAGCCGCGTATCGCATACGGCCCGCTGCGGGTCGCGCTCAGCGGGCGCAAGATCTCGCCGCCGCTGTTCGAGTCGATGCAGATTCTGGGCAAACCCGAGACCGTGGCGCGCCTGGTGCGGCTCGCCGAGCACCGCGCCGAGCCCGGCTCCGGTTCTGGTTCCGCCTCCGCCTCCGGCTCGGAGGTGTAACCGTGGGAGCACCCCTCGCGGCGCCGCACACGCCGCGCACGGTGATCATCCGCTCGACGGCAGGCGGAGGCCCGGGCATCCAGAACCCCGGTGCCGCTGCCGACCCCTCGACCGCGCCTCAGGGTGTACAGCCTCCTGACCCTGACGAGATCTTCGACGTCATCATCATCGGCGCGGGCCCCGCGGGCCTCAGCGCAGGCCTCAACCTCGTGCGCGCCCGGCGGCGGGTGCTGATGCTCGACAGCAATCGCCCGCGGCACTCGGCCACGCTGCTCTCGCACGGCTTTCTCACCCGCGACGGCGTCGCTCCGCTTGACCTCCGCCGGCTCGGCCGCGAAGAGTTCATGAGCTACCCCGAGGCCAGTTTTCACCAAGGCATGGTGGCGAGCATCCGGCGCATCGACGAGCCGAGCGGCGAACTGTTCGTGGTTGAGGCGAAGGGCATCCGGGGCAGCGGCGACCGCACAGCGACCGCGCGCACGGTTCTCATCGCAACAGGCCTGCTCGAAACCCTGCCGAAACTGCCCAGCATGCGCGCCTACTACGGCACCAGCCTGCACAGTTGTACCGAATGCGACGGCTACGAGAAGTCGGATGCCCCCCTCGCCCTCATCGGCGAGACCGACGACCTCGCCGAGCGCGCGCTGCTGCTCTCACAGTGGTCGAACGACCTGATCGTGTTCACGAACGGCATCGGCCAGATCACCGAGTCCGACGAACAGGCTCTGGATGCCCGCGGAATCGGCGTCGAACGCAGGCCCCTCGCCGACATCGAAGGTGACCGCACCGGCATGACCGGTGTCTCACTGGCCGACGGAACCGTCATTCTGCGAAGCGGCGGCTTCGTGCGCCCGGTGTGGACAACGGCTCTCGACTACCACGCCCTGCTCGGCCTCGAAATCGACGCCGAAACCCTCATCGTCACCGACCTGCACGGTCGTACCTCGGTGGCTGGGGTCTTCGCGGCCGGGGATTCCACACCTCCGGGCGCCCAACAGCTCATCGTCGCAGCCGGAGAAGGCGCAAAAGTCGCCGCCGCCGTCAACCGTCACCTCATCGGAATTCTGTAGCGCGCCGGGGCCCGCCGCGCCATACTGGGTGCCGGGGGATTTCGTGAACCTGAGGAGACCATCATGACCAGCACACTCAACCCCTACATCAGCTTCAGTGACACCGCGCGCGAGGCCCTCGACTTCTACCAGAGCGTCTTCGGCGGCGACATCGTGCGCAGCACCTTCGGCGACATGAACCCCAACGAAGACCCGGCTGACGCCGACAAGATCATGCACTCGCAGCTCACCACGCCCTCAGGTTTCACCCTCATGGCCTCAGACACTCCCGCGACAATGCAGTACACCCCCGGCAACAACATCTCCGTTTCGCTCAGTGGTTTCGCCCCCGACAGTGCCGAGCTGACCGGCTTCTGGCACGCCCTCACCGAGGGCGCCACCATCACCGCGCCGCTGAACGTCGCGCCCTGGGGCGACACCTTCGGCATGTTGATCGACCGTTTCGGCATCAACTGGCTCGTGAACATCTCGGCGGCGCCCGCTGCCCCTGCTGCCCCCGCCGCTGCCTGAACCTCACTGAACGGGCGGCCGCACCTGTTCGGCCCGACGTCTCACGGAGGTAGGAGCTTCATTCGCGTTCGCCCGCCAGGGGCGGGCGAAGCCGTAGGAACGCGAAAAAAGCCCCCCGCGAAGCGGAGGGCTTTTTGAGCTGGGGTACCTGGACTCGAACCAAGAACAAAAGAATCAGAATCTTCCGTGTTGCCAATTACACCATACCCCAATGCCCAAACCGAAGTGCGGGCCGAGTATTGACTTTAGCCTACGTTGGCCCGATGCCCAAACCGAGCCCTTGTCGGGTTCCTGCCGCTGACGACTCCGGCGACTCCGGCGCATCCGAAGCGTCTTCGACCACCTGCCGCCACACCCCGTCGACCAGCTCAATCGCCCCCGCCGCAGCGAACGCGTCAAGCCACCCCTGCATGGGCCACCACCCCCACCGCCGCCGAAAAATACCGGCGTTTCGCAGAATGTCGTCGAGGTGCTGCCACGGCGGAGTCGATGTGGGGTGGTACTGGTGGTACGCGTGCGCCCCTCCCACCCACACCAGGTCGAGCCCCGCCGGGCCGAGGCGTGCGGCGAAGTCGGTGTCTTCTGCTCCGTAGCCTTCGTAGAGTTCTGAGAAGCCACCGCTGAGCATCCACGTTGCCGGCGTCACGGCGAACGAGAGCGACCAGAACAGCGCATGCTGCCCGGCCGGCGCCACAACACACTCGCCCGCGGCCGGATTCGGGCGAGCAGGGTGCGGCGCAGTCGCCACCGCGAGTTCGTCAGGCGTCTGCCCCTGAAAGCCTTCGGCTAGATAGGTCACCGGCCCGCAGAGCACCGCCCCCGGGTGCTGTGCCGCGGCCGTGCCGTACAAGCGCAACAGCTCCGGCCCGGGCAGACAGTCGGCGTCAAGAAACACGAGCAGCTCGGCACCCGCATCGATGGCGGCCCTGGCACCCGCGTTTCGCCCGGCCGCGAGTCGCATTCCCGCTGCACCTGGGGGCACATGGATGCTCGTCACCCCCTCAATCGTCGGCGCCTCCGCCTCATCGAGCCACACTCCCACGTGCCGCACGCCGCTGCCCTTCAGCGCCGCCATCTGGTTCAGCGCGTGCCCCAGCCTCGCCGCCGAAAAGAGCGTCACCACGCCCACAAGTGGATCGTGCCCACCTGTCGCACCCACCCCCGTCACTGCGCCCCACTCCCTGAGACCACCGCACTCGTATCGCCCGCCACCAGGCCGTTCTGGCGTTCGGTGCTACCCGCCACCTCAGCCACAACCGCTGCGGCCCGCGCCGCCGCGCCCGCCGTGAGCCAGCTGCCCCAGTCGGGCGTCAGCTCGGCCGCTTCCCGGAGCAGCACGGGCCATTCGGCCGGCTCCGGCCATTGCCGCACCACCACCGCGAGCCCGGCGGCCTCGAGTGCCCCAGCCGTGGCATCCTGCTCCCCGAACGGACGCTCCTGCGGCAGCACCACTGCCCGCGCGCGGGCCGCAGCCAGGTCGGCAACGGCGTTCTGCCCCGCCCACGACACCACCACATCAGCGTCACACATCAGCTCGAACGGGTCGTCGCACCACTCGCCACCGCCCACACCCAGCACACGCCACCGCACCCCGGGCGTCGCCTCTTCAGCAGCCCGTACCTCCGCTGGCCCCACCGCCGAACCGCCTCCGCCGCCCAGCACCAGCACCGAAAACAGCCCGCCTCGGTCATCCCGCTTCTCGCTGCTGCCATCGCTACCGCCATCGCTACCGCCGCTGCTGCTGCTACCGCTGCCCGCCCACACCACACCCTGCCCCGCCGCCAGCCGCCCATCGAACCGGCTGATGCCCCCCACGAACCGCGTCTTCTCCCGAAACTCCTCAAGCGCCCGCGGCAGCATGAGCGCTGACGGCCACGGCGCCACAATGCGCGTCGCAGCAGCGAACGCGAGCTGATGCGGCTGGTCGACCCGCTCGCCTGGCTGCGTCATCACCACCGTCGCCACACCGAACAGCCGCACCAGCAGCGTCACCTCGACCGACACGTCGACCACGAACGCGTCGAACCGGTGTGACGCGAGCGCCGCCGCGATCATCCCGAGCCGCGATGCGTGCCCGCTGTGCCCGAGCGGGGCCCAGTGCAGCAGTCCGCCAACGCTCGCATCGGCGTCTGGCGCGGCGGGGTCGAGCAGCTCGCCGGTCTCGGTTCGCTCGACACGGTCGTCGCGGTCGAGCCGCACCCACTCGGTGCCCGTGGCCATCACCGCAGGAGCCTCCAGCGTCGAAAACACCATCACGTCGGCGTCGAGGTGCCGCCTGATCGCCTCGAACCTGGTTCGATGCCCGGCGCCGTGATGGTGCACGTACCACCCCACCAGCGGCCGCCGGTTCACAGCGCGCGCTCGGCGATCGCCGCTTCGAACTCAGTACCGGCGGCAGCCCACTGCGCTTTCGCCAACGGCGTTGCATTCGCAGCTGCGACCGGCCCCACGGCTGCCCACTCCATGACCAACTGTTCGTACAACTCCTCGAGTTCGAGCACTCGCGCGGCCAACGAATATTTCGCAATAGCCTCGGCTCGAACCAGGCTCCGGATGCCCCGCCTCTGCAGCTCAGACCCGATCAGCTCGTCAGCCACCGCCGCGAGCGAGGGCACATCCCCGACGGGCGCCAACCCTGCTCCCCGCATGCCGGCCACCACCTCCGCCACCCCGCCGGTCTCGAAGCACGCCACCGGGGTTCCGGTCATCAGCGTCTCGGCGATGATGAGCCCGAACGGCTCCTGCCACACGGGCGTCACCAGGGCGCAGGCGCTCTGGCCGACCAGTGCGGCCAGCTCGGGCTGGCGCAGCTCACCCACGTACACCGCCTCAGTTCCCAGGCGGGGCCGAATCTCGTTCTCGAAGTATTCGGGGTCGCCCACGCGCCCGGCGAGCACGATGCGGCGCCCGAGGAGCTGGGCCGCGTCGATGGCCAGGTGCGCACCCTTCTCCACCACGATGCGCCCGAACCACACCAGGTCAGAACCGCCCGCGCCGGCCGGCCAGAGCTCAGAGTCGACCGCGTTCGGCAGTACGTCTGAGACGATTCCGGCGGGCATCCATTCAGCCGACGTGTGCGAGCTCACGGCGACGAACCGACTGCCGGGGCCGTCGCTCAGCGCGTGGCCGGCCACGAGGCCGGGCAGCACGGGCGTGTGCAGTGTGGAGACCATCGGCACCCCCAGTCGCCCGGCCCAGGCCAGGGGAGTGCCGTGCAGGCTGTGGTTGTGCACCAGATCGAAGCGGCCCGGATGCGCGGCGATGAACGCGAGCGCCCGTTCGAGCGCGGGCAGGGCGGTGTCGAGGTAGCCCGCGGGGTAGTCCACGTCGTTGGGCAGCTCGCCCGGCGCCCACACCACGGGCGGCATGACGAATTCGGGCGGACTCAGCTGCATGAAATCCGAACCCTCGACTGCGCACAGTGTCACCCGGTGCCCACGCTGACGCAGCTGGTTCACCTGGTGCCAGATCGACGACTCGAGGCCGCCCGCATGCGGTTCGGTGATGGGGTAGCGCAGCGGCGCGATCACGACGATGTTCAGGTGGGCTGCGCTCATCGGGCGGCACCGGCGAGCGCGCGTCGGTACACCGCGAGATGGGCTGTGTGAATCTGGCTCTGCTGTTCGCGCCGGAGGGCTGCTCGCTCGGCACGCAGTGCGCTCGCCGGGTCGCCCTGCGCCTCCGTGGGCTGCCGTGCCACCGCGGGCTGCCGTGTTTCGGCGAGCAGCCGAAGCGCCGCCGCCAGCGACCCCACCGACCCGGGCGTGAATGTCGCCACCGCTCCGGGCTCGGTGTGCTGCTCGCCGTAGAACCCCACGGCCGGAGCCGCCACCGACACCCCCAGATCCCAGCAGAGTTCGAGCCAGCCCGAGTGGGTTCCGTGGCCGTAGGGCAGCACCTCGATATCTGTCGCCGCGAGGGCGCTCTCCAACTCGACGTCGGTGAGCCGTGGATGCTCGCTCAGCACCAGCCCCGCCACCCCGGCGGTCATCGCCCGCAGTTCCTCGCGCAGCTTCTCGTCGCGAACCTTCTCGTTGATCTCCACCGTCACGTCGACCCCGAACCCGTCGGCGCGCAGCATCGCGGCGGCACCGATCAGCGTCGCGACCGCTCGCGCCGCGTCGATGTTCGGGCGCAGGTCGCGCAGGTGCATGCCGACCGCGAGGTGCGACGACCCTGCTCCCGCACCAGCAGCTACGACATGCCCGGCGCCCCGCATCCGCGGATGCGCGATCACCGTCGCCTCCCGGCCCCACCGCGCGCGCACCTCGGCCGCGGCGCCCGGCGTGAGCGTCACCACCTCGTCGGCGGCACCGATCAGCAGGTCGAGCTGCGCGAGGTGGGGAGCCTGGTCGATGAGCTGCGGGTTGGTGAGATCGTGCACGGTGAACACCACGGGTCGCTGGGCGGTTCGGAGGGCATCCAGAACCGCCTGCAGCTCGCTCACGGTGAACGACTCGGTTCCGAAGTGCACGTGCATGAGGTCGAATCGGTGGGCGTTCTCGGCGACCCAGCGCGGATCGAGCATGACCGGCGGCCACCACTGGCCGGCTGGAGTCGACGCACGCACGGGGTCGGCGAGAACTGTCACGCCGTCGGCAGGCCAGGCCGCCTCGCGGTCGACGATGTTCTGCACGTAGGAGTGCCCCGCCGGAACCGCGGCGACGCGCACGGGCGACGTTTTGGGCACGGATTCGACGGTCATTGCAGCGGTATTCCTTCGAAAGGAGGCAGGGAGAAGAGACGCGGGTGCGACGCACAACCGCTGAATATCTCCAACATAGACTGTGCGAACGAACCCGAATCGAGGGTTGACTATTGGCAGATTTCGACTAACAGAAGGGCGCAAATGCATTCGCGGCGGGCGCACTACGGGGAGTTCTACGAGCTCAAGCCGGTTGACGACCGCGGCCCGCTGGCCATGGTCTTCGGCAACTGCCAGGCCGAGTCGCTGCGCATCATGCTCGAGGGGCCCGACGTTCAGACGGTGCGGGTTCCGCCGGTGTTCGAACTCGTCGCCGCAGACCTGCCTTTTCTCGAACGGATGCTCGCCCGCACCACTCTGCTCATCACCCAGCCCGTGCGCGACGACTACCACGACCTGCCCCTCGGCACCCGGCAGCTGACGGCTGTGCTGCCCGGTGGCGCTCGCGTGGTGCGTATGCCGGTCATCCGGTTCGCAGGGCTCTACCCGTTTCAGGCCATCGTGCGGCCGCCCGCCGATCCGGGCGCGGTGCCGCCGGTGGTGCCGTACCACGACCTGCGCACGCTGGTCGAGGCGCACCGGCTGCGCCGCCTGCACCGGCGGCGGGGTGACGGTTCGGTCGTGCCCGAACCCGCCGACTTCGCCGAGCCCGCCGCGCCTGCCGAGCCGGCCGAACCCGCCGCACCCACCCGCGACCTCGTCGAACGCATCCGGCAGGTGGCGGCCGACTCGGTGGCCGAGCTCGAGCGGCGCGAGACCCACCACGACACCGTGGTCGTCTCCGACCTGTTCGCCCGCCCCACCTTCGACCTGATGCGCACCATCAACCACCCCGGAAATGCCGTCTGGAGCGCGGCAGCCCGCCGCGTGCGCCACCGACTCGGCCTCGCCGAGCACGACGTCGACCCGGGACGCCCCCTGCTCGACGCCGTGCATGCCCCCCGCGAGGCTGCCGTCATCGCCGCCTTCGACCTCAACGATGACCCCCGCCCCGACTGGATCGTCTCCGGCACCCCCGTCTCCGCCACCGCCGTGCGCCTCGCCCACCTCGACTGGTACGCCGCCAACCCGGGCATCATCGACGTGGGCCTCACCCGGCACGCCCACACCCTCGCGACCCTCGGGTTGCTGCCGTGAGCGCGCGTGTGCCCGTGCCCGCTCCTGTTCCCGCGCGACTGCCAACGCCCCTGTCGTCGTTGCCGCTGGCTCCGGATGCCCGGGGCTGGCAGCTCATCGTCGGCCCTCCGCAGCACGCGGTGGCGTTCTACGCCAGCGCACTGGCCGCCGAATGCGAGACGCTCGGTACCGCGTCGGCCCCGCGCGGGCTGGTCTCGAACGACCTCCGGAATCTGCTCGGCGCCGCCCCGGGCATCCGGAGCCTGCACCTGCAGTTCACCGACCGACTGTTCGGCACGACGCCCGAACTGGCCGCCGAATTCGTTCAGCAGCTCGCGCGCAGCACGCGGGTCACGGTGACGTTGCACGATCTTCCGCAGCCGTCTGACGGGGCACGAAACCTGGTGCGGCGCTCGCGGGCGTACCGGCTCGTGGCGGAGGCGGCGGTCGGCGTGGTGTGCAACAGCCGGCACGAGGCGCTGCTGCTCGAGGAATTCTGCCGGCCGCGGCTTCGGCACGCGGTGGAGGTGATTCCGCTGCCCGTGTTCGGCGCTCGGCTTGGAGCTGCAGCCGCCGAGCCCTCGGTTCTGCGGCCGGAGGTGGCGCTGCTCGGCTACTTCTATCCCGGCAAGGGCCACGCCGAGGTCGTGCGCGCAGTGGTGGAGCTGAACGCCCGCCTCGCGACTCACGACGACGTGCCGGAGGCGGCCGTGCCGGGGCCCGTCGCGCCAGCCGCCATCGCGCCAGCCGCGGCCGCGCCTCGTGCCGCCGCGCCAGCCGCGACCGCGCCTCGTGCCGTCGCGCCAGCGGTCGTCGCTCTCGGAGCCGCCTCAGCCGGGCACGAAGCCGAACTCGAGGCGGCCGTCGCGGAGGCAGCGACCCTCGGCGTCACCTTCGGCGCCACGGGGTACCTCGACGACGACGAACTGCTCGCGCGGTGCCGGGCGGCGGCAGTGCCAGTGGCCGCGCACCAACACTTGTCGGCGTCGGCCTCGATCAACACGTGGATCGCTGCGGGGCGCCGCCCCTTGGTGCTCGCAAGCCGCTACTCGGCCGAGATGGCGGAGCTCCGCCCCGGCACCGTGACGCTGTTCGAGCCCGCAGAACTCAGCGAGGCGATCGGGTTCGCGATCGAGCATCCGGAGTCGACGTGGCTGGCGCCGGGCACCCGAACAGCACCCGACCTGGCCGACGTGGCGGCGCAGTACATCGACTGGTGGGGGAGGGTCGCGTGAGCTCCGAGCCCGCCGCCGAGACCGCGCACGCCCCCATTGCCCTACCAGGCAATGCCTGGAACCTCCTCGAGGGCGTCTGGCCCGCCACCGCGCCGACGGTGAGCGTCGTGGTTGTGCACTACCGCCAGCAGAACGAGCTCGACCGCACTCTCGCCGCCCTCGCGCGCCAGACGCACCCCGCCGACCGCACCCAGATCATCGTGGTCGACGACGGGTCGCCCGAGCCGCCGAGCGTGCCCGAGGGCGTGCTGGTGCTCTGCCAGGCCGACGCGGGATTTCGGGCGTCGGCTGCGCGTAACCTCGGTGCGGCATCCGCCACCGGAGACGTGCTCTGCTTTCTTGACGCCGACACCGCTCCCGAGCCCGACTACCTGCGCGCCATCACCCGGCTGCCGGGCCTCGCGCCCGACGTGGTGACGGTCGGCGCCCGCCGTCACGCCGATTTCACGGGTCTGCCGCCAGGGGCTCCGGTCGAAGAGGTCGCGCCCGCCCGTGAGCTGCCCGCGCCGGCCTGGCTCATCGACGAGTACGTGCGCTCGGCGAACCTGCTGCACTCGGATGACCGTTCGTACCGCTTCGTCATCGGAGCCGTCGTCTGCTGCAGCCGCTCCCTCTTCACCACGGTCGGCGGATTCGACGAGTCGTTCACCTCGTACGGCGGCGAAGACTGGGAGTGGGCGCACCGAGCCTGGTCTGAGGGGGCTCTGTTCGCACATGTTCCCGACGCGATCGCCTGGCACGACGGCCCCGAGTGGGTGGCGCGCACCGCAGACCTCGACGAGCGTCAGCGCGCCAAGAACCTCGAGACGCTCAGCCTGGCCACCCGCATCCCGGTCGCCGGCGCGGTGCCCTTCGCCCTGCGTCTCGGCGCCCAGGCTCCGGCCGTCGAGGTTCGCATCGCGGCTGCAGACTCGCTCGCCGCCCTCCTCATCGCCGTCGACTCGCTGCTGACGGCATTGCCGTTGGCTACGGTCGCTGTTCCCGCCGAGTTCTTCGACTCGTTGGCTCCGGATGCCCGTATCAGCCTTCTCCCGACACCACTGTCTCGCCCTTCTCCTGCCCAACTCGTCGTCGAGCTGCCGTTGCCCGTGCGGTTCGACGCCGACGAACTTCGCGCCAGCGTGCTGCGGGTCACGACGAAGCAGCTCGGATCGCTGAGTCTCACTGTCTCCGAGGTGGCGGGAGAGGTGGCGGGTGTTTCAGAGCGTGTCGCAGGGCCTGTCTTAGAGCATGTCTCTGAGAGCGACTCGCCTCAGCCTGTCGCGCTCATCACACTGCAACGCGCGGCCCGGCGAGAAGGCCGGTGGGGCCGAACCGATCTGTTCGCGCGCGAGAGCACGAGCATCCGGGCTCGCATCATTTCAGGGGAGCCGAGCCTTGCGGCGTACTTCGGTGGGTGGGAGCCCGAAGAACTACGCCCGTAACTCGCGCAGCCGCCCAGTCAGACGACCGACCGGATCAGTACCAGCCCGAGTTCTCGCTGTGCGCCCACGCGCCACACGGGGTGCCGTAGACGCCGGAGATGTAGTTCAGGCCCCAGGTGATCTGGGTGGCGGGGTTCGTGGCCCAGTCGGCGCCGGCGCTGGCCATCTTGCTGCCGGGGAGTGCCTGCGGAATGCCTTGTGCACCCGAACCGGCGTTGTAGGCATTGACGCGCCAGCCCGATTCACGGTTCCACAGGGAGACGAGGCACGAGTACTGGTCAGAACCCCAGCCGCGCGCGGTGACCTGCGCCAAGCCGATGGCCTGTGCTGACCCGGGGTCGGGCACGGCGGCGGCCGGCACGGTGTAGCTCGACGAACTCGAGCTCGACGAGCTCGAGTTGCTCGCGGCGGCGCTCGCGGCAGCCTGGGCGGCCGTCTTCGCAGCCTCGGCAGCCTTCGCGGCGGCCGCAGCCGCAGCGGCGGCAGCTGCGCGCTGGGCAATGATGACGGCGGGGTCGGTGGCCGTGTACTCGTCACGCTGGGCGACGATGGCCCCCGCGGGTGTTCCGGCGAAGACCTGGCCCTCGGCCATGGACTTCTGAACGGGTACCGAATCGAGACTTGCGGCGTTTGCAAGGGGGAGAGCGACGGTTCCCGCCAGACCCAGGGCTGCAATCACTGCAAATCCCTGCATGAGACGACGACGCGCTGTTCCGTTCTGCAAACCCATCCGGTAGTCCGTTTCTCTCGGCCACATGTTATAAAAACGTGACCATCGATAATGCACCTTCAACCTGAAAACCTACTGATCATTCGCGCCAGAGGCAAGCTGTCGCCGAAGTTGGCCTCGGGCTACGCTGGTGAAATGGCACTCTCGGCGCTCTTCATCGGTGGAAACGGCACGATCAGCGCGGCATGCAGCAGGCTCGCGGTTGAGCGCGGAATCGACCTGACGCTGCTGAACAGAGGGGTGAGCAGCGGGCGACCAGCCATCGCCGGGGCAGAGTCTGTTCGGGCAGACGCCCGCGACCGGGCATCCATCGCCGCCGCACTGCAGGGCCGCGAATTCGATGTGGTCGTCAACTTTCGCGCCTTCGTGCCAGAGCAGGTGGCGGCCGATATCGACGTGTTCGGCGGCAGCTGCGGGCAGTACGTGTTCATCAGCTCGGCGTCGGCGTACCAGAAACCGCTGTCGCGGCTGCCCATCACCGAATCGACGCCGCTACGAAACCCGTACTCGCAGTACGCCCGCGACAAGATCGCCTGCGAAGACCTGTTGGTGGCGGCTTACCGTTCGTCAGGTTTCCCGGCAACAATCGTTCGACCATCGCACACTTACGACGAGTCGAGCGTTCCCCTCGAGGGCGGCTGGCCCACCATCGAGCGCATGCGGCGCGGGATGCCCGTGCTTGTGCACGGCGACGGCACCAGTCTCTGGACCCTCACGCATCACACCGACTTCGCCCGCGCCTTTGTGGGGCTGCTGGGTCATCCCGCCGCTGTCGGCGAGACGGTGCACATCACCTCTGACGAGGTTCTGACCTGGAACGAGATCTACCGCACCCTCGGCCGCGCCGCCGGTGCGCTTCCCACACTCGTGCACGTGGCCTCCGACACCATCGCCGCCGACTTTCCTGAGTGGGGCCCGGGCCTCGTCGGCGACAAGGCGCATTCGGTGATCTTCGACAACAGCAAGGTGAAGGCGCTCGTACCCGGCTGGGTGGCGACGGTTCCGTTCTGGCAGGGCGCCAGGCAGATCGTCGAGTGGTTCGATGCCGATGGGTCGCGTCGGCAGAACGACCCGGCACTGGATGCCCGGGTCGATGCCCTCATCGCGCGGGTTGCACCGGCCGGGGCCTGAACTCGAGCCGACCTACGGGGTCGGAGTAGTCGTGGCTGTCGGCGCCGGGGTGGCTGTCGACCCGCTCGCGCCGCCCACTGCGGTCGAGGTGCCGGGCGCCGGTGACGCGACCGTGCCGTGGTAGGTCAGAGTGCCGAGCTGCGCGGCGTACTGCGAGCGGATCACCATGGTGGTGCCGTCGAGCACCGCCGTCGACGCCCCACTCAGCCACGTGACGACACCCTCGCAGGTGCGCGTCGTACTGACGAGCTTGCCGAACGACACCGAACCGTCTTCGGCGAACCGCCACGTGCTGGTGAAGTCGTTGCAGCCGTCGTTGCCCACCACGGTTCCGTCGTCGAACATCTTCAGCTGCAGCAGGCGGCTGCGGCCCGGTTCGGTTTTGGTCCAGAGGCCAACCACCACGTCGGTTCCGCCGGCCGCCGGAATCTCGGCCGCCGTGCGCCTCTCGAGTTTCACGAGGTCGCTGCCGTCGTGGCCCACCAGCGTGAGCGTGGCGCCGTCGAACTTGGCCGACACCGCGTCGACGAGGTTGAGCGGAAGCTGCGCGCCGTCACAGTAGATGCGCGTCTGCGGCCCAGAGGTGGTGGTGAGCCCCCCGTTCGAATCCATGACCCAGGTACCCGCGGCCGTGTTGCAGCCGTCAGAACCCGTCCACGTGCCGTCGGTGGCGAACGTGAGAAAGGGCTGGTCGGGCGACTTGTAGGTCGCCGAGACCACCCAGGTGCCGCCCGCGAACGTGGTCGCCGCCGTGGGGGTGAACTGCGGGGCATCCGGGGTCGGAACCGCGGGGGCAGAGCACGCTGTCAGTGCCAGGGCCAGAGCGCCCAGCACGGCCAGCGCGAATACTCGTAGCGTCGACACAGACTTCTCCGATTTCGCGTGATAACACTTCACGATAGCGGCCCGACCTGCGTGCGCGCTTGTGGTTGACAGCGGCGTCAGTGAAAGTAGCCTGTGAGTGAACCCCAGAGCAGCAGTGCGAGCTGAATCACTGTGAGCGCATAGGCGATGAAGAATGCGGCGACCGCGAGGCCGGCCCCGGATGCGCCCGCTCGCGCGATCTGCCGCAGCGACAGGTGCGAGAAGAGTATGCCGAGCGGCGACGCCAGAAAGGCGAAAACGAACGCCACCCCGCCCAGGAAGTTCGAGCTCACATCGTCGTCGGTCGCCGCCCTGGCTCGCCCTACCTGCCCGAGCCCGAGCCGAAACAACGGCGCCAATATCGCCAGGCACAGCACGAAGACGACGATCGCGCCGACGGTGTTGCTCACAGCGCTGACTACAGCTCGATCGAGTCGCCCGGCGCGATCACGAACGACTCACCGCCGCCCTGCTCGGTCGCCCATTTGATGCGGTCGCGGCCCATCGACGTGCCGGCCGGCGACAACACCATTTCGTGCGTGGCGAAGCTGCGCTTGGGCTTCACCTCGAGAACGTAGTCGATGACCTCGCCGATCTTCAGCCACGGAGCCCCCACCGGCACGGCGAGAACGTCGACCTCGACCCCCTCGGGAACCGTGAACGAGTCGCCCGGGTAGTACAGCGTGTCGTCGACCAGCACGCCCACGTTGTCGATCACGGGAATCGACGAGTGGATGACCGCGTGCTTCTCGCCGAAGAACTTCAGCGTGAACGGTTCGACAACGATCTCGTCGCCCGCCTTCACCACCGTGACGTCGAAGTCGCTGGCGGCCGCTGCCACACCCTCTGGCGCGTAGATGGGAATGCCGGGAGACGCCGCGAGAATGCTGCTCAGGTGCTCGGGAGTCCAGTGGTCGGCGTGCGCGTGGGTCAGCACGATGGCGACCGCCTCCGACGCGTCGGGCAGCGGCTCGGTGAACGAACCCGGGTCGACGATGAGCTTCTTTCCCGACTTCTCGAGAATGAGGGTGGCGTGTTCGCGCTTCGTGAGTTTCATGCTCTCAGCTAATACCTGCCCGACCCCGGCAGCAAATCGGTTCGGCCAATCTGTGCAGAACCCGCGAACAGAGTGGCCTGTGAGCGAACGGCTGGCCCTGCTTGGTGAATAATCAGGGGGGTGACGGCTACTCCGCCGCGACGGCTGGTCGTCGCCATCAACCCGACGGCCTCGTTCGGGCGCACCTCGGCTGCGGGCGAGCAGGTGGTGCAAGCGCTGCGGGCCGACGGCCATCACGTCGACGAACTGCGGGCCGCCGACTTCGACACGCTGAAGGCCGAGGCGCGGGCGGCGCTCGCCGGGCATCCGGATGCCCTCATCGTAGTCGGGGGAGACGGAATGGTCAGCCTCGGCGTCAACCTGCTGGCCGAGTCGGGCGTGCCGCTCGGCATCGTTCCCACCGGCACGGGCAACGACGCTGCCCTCGGGCTCGGCATTCCGTTCGATCTCGCGGCCGCCATCGCGCACCTCCGCGCCGCTCTCGCGCGCGGGCCCCGCACCATCGACCTCGGCCGCCTCACCCACCAGGGCGGCAGCCTCTGGTTCGCCTGCGCCCTCTCGGCCGGCTTCGACGCCCTCGTGAACGAGCGCGCGAACCTCATGCGGCGCCCGCGCGGAGCCTCCCGCTACACAATCGCCCTGCTCATCGAGCTGCTGGGCTTACGAGCGCGAACATATTCGCTCGTGGTCGACGGCGAGCCGCGCACGGTCTCCTCGGTACTGCTCGCCGTGGCCAACAACCGTTCGATCGGCGGCGGCATGCTCATCGCCCCCGCCGCCCTGCTCGACGACGGCGTTCTCGACCTCTTCATCGTCGCGCCCGTGAAACGCCTGACGTTTCTGCGTATCTTTCCGAAGGTCTTCAAAGGCACCCACTCTGGCCTGCCCATCGTCACCCTGACGCAGGTGCGCGAGGTGAGCATCGACGCCCGCGACATCGTGGCCTATGCCGACGGCGAGCGGGTGGGCCCTCTGCCCGTCACCGTCACCGTGGTGCCCGGGGCGCTACAGGTTCTGGCGTAACTCAGCAGCCGTCGCCGCAGCTGCGGACCAGCCCTCAGTGCCGGTTCTCGGTCTCCTCGACCTGCGCGTCAAGGTCGCCCGGGTCGAGATCTGCCCGCTCGAACGCCCCGGTCAGCGGCAGTCGCAGCTCGAGGTCGGTGCCCTGGCAGATCTCGATCACACCACTCGCAATCGAGAAGTCGAGCACATGCCCGCCCTGCTTCAGCTCGTCATCGATGAAATGCACATGCCCGCCCGGAACCCCGATACCCCTCTCATACAGCGGCGTTCGAAACCCCGCCACCGTTCCGTCGAGGTCACGAAACTCGAGCTCGGCCTCATCTTTCACGGCCTCCCGCAGCGCAACATACGGCTTCTCCTGCCGCCGCACCGTGCGCGTGCGCACCCACTCGAACCGCCCGCTCACCTTCACCGCGAACAGGTAGTTCTGCGACGACACCGCCGCGTTGATCGCTGCAACCACTTCGGCCCGTGACATGGGCGCAGGCACCCGGATGCTCTGCTGCGCCTCGAACCGAGTGATGACGGCGAACGGGGTGAGGGCATCCGGTGCCGCAGCACTCACCGTGCCGTCGGCCTGCAGCCGCCAGCACACACCGTCGAGTACCAGCATCTCGCCGTCAAGCGCGTTGAACGTACCCAACCCGAAATCGCCCTGCTCTAACAACTCGCCCACGCTGAGGTCGCCGTCGTACACTCCGTCGAGCAGCGCGCTCATCGTACTGGCCTGAAAAACGCGGTGTCTGACGTGCGGCATGGCGACCCTCTCGCTCGGTACGACCCAGCGTATTGCCCCGGTGGCCCCGCTCGAATTGGTAGACCCGCTGATGGTGTGGCATACTCGTCTAGTTGTCTACACGGCCCCATCGTTTAGCGGCCTAGGACATCGCCCTCTCACGGCGGTAACACCGGTTCGAATCCGGTTGGGGTCACAACAGCCCGGTTCCCTTGCAAACAAAGGGGAACCGGGCATTTTCGTTTCTGCTCAATGTTGCTATCGAATCGGCCGAGCGGCACCATCGTGAAACAGGGTCTGTTCTATCAACCTGGCCGAAAAGCAACTTCCGATACTGACGAGCGGGTCTGCTGCACGAGTAGGTGACACTTTCTCGTCATGCCGCTATTGCGGCTGACGTGTTCATGAAGGTCTCGTATTCGATGGGCGTCAAACGACCCAGGGCGGCTTGGCGTCGTCTGCGGTGGTAGGTGCGTTCGATCCAGGTCACGATCGCGATGCGCAGCTGATCGCGGGTGGTCCAGGACCGGCGATCGAGGACGTTCGTTTGCAGCAGGCTGAAGAAGCTCTCCATCGCAGCGTTGTCCCCGCAGGACGCTACCCGTCCCATGGATCCGACCATTCGGTGAGTGGCCAAGGCCCGGAGGAACTTCCGGCCTGCGTGCCTCGGTCGCTGTGGACGACGCAGCCGGCAACGTCGCCGCGCATCGCGACGGCGTTATTCGGTGCGTTCACGGCCAGCGCCGACTTCATTCGCGAGTCGATCGAGTAGCCGACGATCTTGTTCCCGAACACGTCTTTGACAGCACAGAGATACAACTTGCCCTCACTGGCTGGGATCCAAGTGGTTTTGTGCTCGGTTATATCGGTCAACCACAGCTGGTTCGGGCCGTCGGCGGTGAATTCGTGTCGGGTGCGACCGTTCTCGTCGGTGACTGTGCAGAGGTCGTCGTGAACGGCTGGGCCGGGCTTCTTGCCGTTCTTGCCGCGCTTCTTCCCGAACGCGCTCCACCAGCCGTTCTCTGACACGATCGGCCACGCAGTCCGGTCAGCCAGGGCCACGAAGCCACCGGTAGTACGGCTGGCGAGAGAGCTTGAGTACCCGACACGCCACCGCCACGGGAATCCTCGAGGCGGCGAGCTCAGTCACGAGCGGGTAGAGCCTTTTCCCGGCAGGTTCGCCTGCGACAGGTACGCCGCCGCTCTCCGCAATACTTCGTTCTCCTGCTCGAGCCACCGAATGCGTTTGCGTGCTTCACGGAGTTCCGCGGCGTCGGTTCTGGTCTGACCTGGTTTGTCGCCGAACTCAGATGTCATCTATCCGTGCAACAGACCCCCCTCGGAAAAAGTGCCGACGAAGCGCGGCGGTTCTGTATCAGTAACGGGTGCGCGATGGTCCCATCCGACACGTGCGCAACATAGCACTGAACGGTCAGTGCTGGGCCATTACGACCGACCCGGTTCCGCATACTTGGGCGGCTTTCCACAGTCGTCGGTCGGAAACCCGCAGTGTATGCGGAGGGGTACCGAAATGCGTTGCGCGTGAGCTCGTCTGACCGACAAAGTGGTCAGATCAGTCCCGAGTGACCCGCCTAAGCTTCTACCGGCATCCTGTTTTCGCTGTGGATGAACGTTCTGAGGCTAGACGCGTGTCGGGAGCCTTGTGAATGTTTGTCACTTGATGGGGTGCGAAATGCGCAACAATGTTGTTGTCACGGACGGTGCAGGAACGACCCAAAGGGGTGGGCGACACCGTGCGCCTCGGTTTGCTGCGATCGCGGTCGCTACCGGTCTGCTGGCGGGTTTCGCGGTGATGGGTGTTGCGGCACCGTCGGCGATCGCGGCAACGACGAAGCCGTTGACGGTGGTGAGTTTGACGTTCGATGACACTTTCTCGGATCAGTTGAACGCGTTGGCAATCATGTCGAAGTACAAGGTGGTAGGCACCTTTTATATGAACTCCGGCCGTGTTGGCGCGGACGGGTTCCTCACGGTTGCTGATTTGAAGAATATTGCCGCTGCAGGTAACGAGATCGGTGGGCATACCGTCAGTCATCCTGATCTGCCGACGTTGAGCGTTGATGAGCAGAAACGGCAGATCTGCAATGACCGTGTGAATTTGACGAACTGGGGATTCAAACTCACCAGTTTCGCGTACCCGTTCGCGAGCTCCAACGCTCAGACCGAACAGATCGCCGCCGGCTGCGGGTACAACAGCGCGCGAATGCTCGGTGACATTAAGTCTCGGTTCGGTTGCACGGACTGCGATTACGCAGAGACCACGCCGCCGGCTGATCCGTTCGCGACGGCGGCGTTGGATGAGGCCGACAACACGTGGACGTTGAAGGATCTGCAGGACTCGGTCACAAACGCCGAAACCGCAGGCGGTTGGGTACAGCTGACGTTCCATCACGTGTGTGCTAACAACTGTGATTCCCTCTCCGTGAGTACGACCATCTTTGATCAATTCACCTCGTGGTTGGCGGCCAGAGCTACGAGCGGCAACACGCATACGAAAACTGTCGGGCAGGTCATCGGCGGGGTGGTGAAGCCCCTCGTCATGGGTCCCGCGGTGGCCGCTGCCGGACCGGGTGAGAACGGTGTCGTGAACCCGGGGCTGGAAATGACAGCGTCGACGGGGGTGCCGTCCTGCTGGACAACAGGAGGGTACGGAAATAACACAGCCGCTTTCGCTCCTGTTACCCCAACACATTCCGGGGTGAAAGCGGAGAAACTCACGATGACCAATTACGTCGACGGTGACGGCAAGCTGCTGCCCACCCTCGATCTCGGGGCGTGCGCGCCATCGGTCGTCGCCGGGCACACGTATTCGCTTCGGACCTGGTACAGTTCCACCGCAGTCACCCAGTTCGCCGTGTATCTCAGAAGCAGCCTCGGAACGTGGCGTTATTGGACGTCAAGTCCGTGGTTCCCGGCAACTGCCGCGTACACCCAAGCGCTCTGGACTACACCGGCGATCCCGACCGGGATGACGGGCATCAGCTTCGGGTTGAACCTGTTCCGAAACGGCACCCTGAGCACCGACGACTACGCCCTCTACGACACCGTCGGTGCGCCGGCGATCGCCGGTCCCGTCGTTGCCGCGCCGACACCGCAAATCGCTCCGCCGGTTTCCGGGAAAGTTGAAGTCGCACCTCCCGGAGACGCAACACCGCCGAAATAGGAACCCCTGGCCGTCGCCCGCGCGGTCCGTCGCCTAACTCCCCACCCTGGCCGGGGGTGAGTTAGGTGATGGGGTCGTTGATGTGGAGGTGGTCGCAGGTGTCGTAGAAGTCTTGAAAGTTGCGCAATCGGGGTTCGTCGCCGGCGGCGCGGCGGCAATTGTTTTGGCCAAGCCCTGACCCGTTCGGCATGATCGGGTCTAGAACACCGATCAAGGTGAGCGAGTTGCTGTCGGCGCCGGTCGCTGCCCGCCCGCCGAGGCTGTAGAAGTCCACCGCATGGCCGCCACCGTTTCGGTAATGCGCGGAGTAAATCCCGGCACCCTCGATCTGGCCGGTGCAGCGCCGGTTGATGTCGCTGACGCCCGCGCTGCCGAAGGTTTGCACCGCGATCAGGATCGCTTGGAGTACTTTCACGTCGATACCGCAGTTCGGCACCGACTGACCCTGCGCGATCCACCGAATCTCTTTGATGTGGTCCGGTGTGGACCCGGAAAGTTGACCGCCGTCAACGAACACCATCAGTTGCTGCGCCAAGGTCTGCGCGTCCGAGGATACCGGCCCGGCGGAATACTGGGCCCCGGAAGCAGCTGCAGACGCAGCTGCGGCCTGCGCGGCGGCAAGGGCGGCGGCTGCGGCAGCAGCTGCCGCGGCTGCGCGTGCGGCGACGCCGGCTTGGTATTGCTGTTCGGTGGTCGCTGTCGCAGCGGTCAAGGAGGCGAGTTGGGCTTGGAGCTCGTTTTCGTGCGTGGTCTGCGCATCAAGGGCTGCGACCATGTCTTTTTGGGCCTGCACGGCGGCATCTTGCGCGGCTTGCGCTGCGGCCGCGAGCCCGGCCAGAGCATCCCGAGCAACACCGGCTTGATCACTGACCGCTTTGGCTGTGTTGGTGTCCTGTACCGCTTTGACGTACACACCGTTGATCGTGGAACTGAGCTTGCCCATGCTGCTCAGCCGGGACAACAAATCGAGAACATTAGCGGAGCTGCTGGTCAGCAGCGTCCCGGTAAGGTTCTGACCGCCGTCTCGGTATTGCTGGGCGGTGAGCTGCGCCGCCTGCTTGTGCGATTTGTCGGCCTGCGCTTGTAGGGCAGCGGCACGATTGGTGAGCAGATCGGCGTGGGCCTGACCGGCTAGAAGAGCTTCCTGCGCTGCAGCGTTCTGCGCGGTCGCCGCCGTCGCTGCGGCCTGAGCGGCCTGCACCTGGGCTTGTAGCTGCGCGATCAGTGCGATGATCGTGGCCACCTCGGTCTGTTTTGCGCTCTCGCTCTGTCGGGCAGCCTGCACGTCGTTCCAGGTCGGATAATCATCGGCGAACGCGGCCGGGGCGGTGGCGCCGCCGGCGGCGATCAGGCCGACAAGCACGACGAAGGTCGTGACGAGTCGCCACACCGGCAGACGGTGAGCCGGTAACGAAGAAGCGGCGGCTGGCATAGGGAATCCGAATCGGGTAGGTCTTCGATCCACGGGGCAGGATCACGGGTGCTCCGCCTGACGCTACCCGCGGAAACCCGATCCGGCTATCACCACGCCGAACGCGGACCCGACTCTCATACTCCCGTCGGCCGGCCAAGATATGCCCTGGCCTTGAGAATTCGGATGATCGTCACGTACCCTGAGGGGGTATCTGCCGTGGGCCCGACGCCTCGCAGAGAAAGGTGCGGAGAAGAGTGGAAATCGTGCAAGTGGCTATCACGTCTTCTGCCGCGCGAACATTCCGCAGCTTTTCTGCCCGCGTGCTCGCCATTCTCGCCATCGCTGCCGCGCTGATGGGGCTCTTCGCCCTTCATGCGATGACCGATCACGACACCATGACTTCCGGAAGCATGTCAGCTGGGATCAGCCATGCTGACCCAGCTGGTGCGATGACCGACCCGGCTCCGATTACTACTCATCTCCCGGCCGGCGCTGTCGTTCCTGTTGCGGCTGCTGCTGCGGCTTTGGCTTTGCCTCTCTTTCAGGAAATGAGTATGGCGAATATGCAGGGCTGCCCCGGTTGCGCGATGCAGTGCGCGATTTACGCCATGAATTGCGTGATCCTGATCGTGCTCAGTCTGCTTGTGCTCTTCGGCAGATTCCCGATGACCGGCTCTGCAGGCCGGCTGGCCGTACCAGTGTTGCTGCATGTTCTGCACGCAGCACGGAGGTGCGTACTGAGACCTTCGCTGATCGCCTTATCGATCAGTCGCACCTGAAGAACCGAAACTGTCTGCCCGGGCTCACCCCCGAACACACCTGTGGCGCTTTTATGCGCCACCCAGTTTTGGCTTTTTCTGCGATGACGAATAGGACATTCTCCATGAATATTTCACGAACCAGTATCATTTCCGCGGCAGCGATCGCTGCAGCACTCACGCTCAGCGCCTGCGCGGGCTCAACGGGAAGCATGTCCGGCATGGACATGGGGGGCAGCTCGATGAATAGCGCGGCACCCACCATGGGAGCGGCAGCGAACTTCAACGCTGCTGACGTCACCTTCGCCCAGGACATGGTGCCCCATCATGAGCAGGCGGTTTCGATGAGTGACACCCTGCTCGCGAAAGGCAACGTCCCGGAGACCGTTTTGCAGCTGGCGAACACGATCAAGTCAGAGCAATCCCCAGAGATTGTGAAGTTGAACGGGTGGCTCGCCGCTTGGGGTGCCACCGACATCAGCACCCCGACCAGCACAGAGATGAGTGGCATGAGCACACCAGGTAGCACGGACATGTCGGGGATGAGTATGGGTACCGGGATGATGTCGCAGGCTGACATGGACCAGCTCGCCGCCGCGACCGGTAACGATGCGGCGAAGCTGTATTTGCAGCAGATGATCGTGCATCACACCGGCGCGGTCGATATGGCCAAAACGGAACTCACTGCCGGGCAGAACGCTGATGCGAAGGCCCTCGCGCAAAGCATCGTCAGCTCCCAGACCGCGGAGATCAGCACAATGCAGACCATGCTCGCGACGTTGTAACCCTCATAACTCTGACGAGCCGGGCAGCCTGACCTGAAAAACGAGTTGGGCTACCCGGCTCCTCACTGAGAACAGCTGCGCGCGGTGCGCACCCCAGCACCCTTCAGGGCTAGTGAACGAGATCGAGAGTCTTGACAGAGAACGAACACCCCACGAATACCAAACCCGGTACGCGTCGTGCTGACCGGGACGCGGAACGACAACGAGCAGAAACGCCAACGACTGAGACCCCCAGCCGACGCTCTCTAACCCGCCGCGAACTGAGAGCTGCCGAGACCGCCCGGAGCCAGGAACGCGCAGACGAAGCAGTCCCCGAAACTGGCACCCAGCCCGAGCAAGGCCAGGTGCCAGAACACCACCACCCTGCACCGCATCTCGGAGCTGCTCCGGTCGTGATCCCGCATCAGCCTGGTTCGAAGGCGCGACAGGGCGCGCCAGCCCTCATAGCGGCTCCGCGAGTTCTGGCTCAACGGTCTGCAACCAACGGTCATCGTTCCGTGCCCCGCCGACTCGTGACGGTCGTCGCGATGGCATTCGCTGCGTTTCTTGCCATCGCCGTTTCCATTCCTGCTGCTGCGATCAACCAGCACCCCACCGAGTGGGCCAACGCTGGATCCTTGACTGAGGGGAATGCGCAGACCCTCCAGGCAGAAAGTGGCACGGCTGCCGCTGTCGGGGGGGGCGGCTACACCCGCGCCCGCCCCCCGCCCCCCCGTGCGGTTGTTTTGTTTTTGACTGTGGGGTATAA